>NZ_JABXEM010000083.1:0-38361 GCF_013372595.1 Myxococcus sp. AM011 | reverse complement strand
CGCGGGGACTTCCTTCGCGGGCTCGGGGGGCGCGGCGGCGGGGGCTTCCGTCGTCTCGTCCTTCGCCTTGGTGTCGGTTCCGCCGAACAGGTCCTGGAAGATGCCCATGGCTACAGTCCTTTCTCGCGCATGACGGCTTCGACCTTCGCGACGTCTCCGGGGACATCCACCGCCACCGTGCGCCAGGAGACCCGGGCGCAGCGGATGGAGATGCCGTGCTCCAGCGCGCGGAGTTGCTCCAGCTTCTCCGTCTCCTCGAGCGGCGTGGGTGCCAGCTCCGCGAGCCGCAACAAGACCTCTCGCCGGTAACCATACAAGCCGATGTGACCCCAGCGGGGGACAGGCGTCCCGGTCTCTCGCGCGTGCGGGACGAGGCTGCGGCTGAAGTAGAGCGCGTCGCCGTTGAGCGCGAGCACCGCCTTCACCACGTGCGGGCTGTCCGCTTCGTCCGCCTCCAGGGGCCTGACGAGTGTGCCCATGCGCACGGTGGTGTCGGTGAAGAGTCCGGCGAGCGACTTGAGCGCCTCCGGGTCCACCAGGGGCTCGTCACCCTGGACGTTCACCCATACGTCCACGTCGGGCCGCTCGCGCGCCACCTCCGCCACCCGGTCCGTGCCCGTGGCGCAGGCGGGGCTGGTCATCACCGCGCGGCCTCCGAAGCGCTCCACCGTGGCGCGGATGCGCTCGTCGTCCGTGGCCACCCAGACCTCGTCGAAGACGCCCGCCTCCTGACAGCGGAGCCACACGTGCTCCACCATGGGCTTGCCGGCGATGAGGACGAGCGGCTTGCCGGGGAAGCGGGTGCTGGCATGACGGGCGGGGATGACGGCGATGGTGCGTGAGGAGGGCATGGCACACTCGGTCTATCAGATTCAGGACGGACGCTGGCTCCTCCGAGGCGAGTCGCCCCGCAGCCACTAGGCATCCGATTCGCCGTGCCTAGCTTGGCTGGCGACATGAAGAAGGTCATCCATATCGTCGGTGCGCGCCCCAATTTCATGAAGGTCGCGCCCATCCACCGCGCCATCGCCGCGCGGACCCCGCTCCAGCAGATTCTCATCCACACGGGGCAGCACTACGACGTCAAGATGAGCGACGTCTTCTTCTCCGACCTGGGGTTGCCCGCGCCGGACGTGCACCTGGGCATCGGCTCCGGCAGCCACGCGCAGCAGACGGCCAAGACGATGATTGAGCTGGAGCGGGTCTTCCTGGAGCACAAGCCAGACCTCGTCTCCGTCGTGGGTGACGTCAACAGCACCGTCGCCGCCGCGCTCGTGTCGTCCAAGCTGGCGATTCCCCTGGCCCACGTCGAAGCGGGCCTGCGCAGCAACTCCCGGCACCAGCCGGAGGAGATCAACCGCGTCGTCACCGACCGGTTGGCCGACCTGCTCCTCACGCCTTCTCGCGACGCGGACGCGAACCTGCTCAAGGAAGGGGTGGACCCGGACCGCATCCACTTCGTGGGCAACGTGATGATCGACTCGCTGCTCGCCTCGAAGGAGCGGGCCGACCAGTTGCCCGTGCTGAAGAACCTGGGCCTCACGCCCCAGGGCTACGCGGTGTGCACGCTCCACCGGCCGTCCAACGTGGATGACCCTCGGGTGCTCGGTGGGCTGCTGTCCGCCATCGCCCATGTGGCTTCCCGAATCCCTGTCGTGTTCCCGGTGCATCCGCGCACGCGGAAGATGATCTCCGAGCAGGGGCTGAACTCCGCGTTCGAGCGCAACCCGAACCTGCGCCCCGTGGACCCCATGGGGTATCTGGAGTTCCTCGCGCTGACGTCGCAGGCTCGGCTCATCCTCACTGACTCGGGCGGCCTCCAGGAGGAGACCACCGCGCTGGGCGTGCCGTGCCTCACCCTGCGCGAGCAGACCGAGCGTCCCATCACCGTCGACGAAGGCACCAACGAGGTGGTGGGCACCGACCCGGACCGCATCCGCGAGGCCGCTGACCGCGCCCTCAACGGACAGGGCAAGAAGGGCCGCGTGCCGGAGTACTGGGATGGTCGCTCGGGCGAGCGCATCGCGGACCTGTTCTCGCGCTTCCTCGGCGTCGAGCAGGGTTCGTTTCAAGCCGCCTCCGCTTGAGGGACAGTGGATGAGGGGCCACTCGGTTCGCGCCGAGGTGGCTCCTCGTCGTGCGATGCCCGCTGTGGCCGCGACGCTGGCGTGACGGTGCCTCGTGGCCGTGTTCGTTCCGACTGTCTGTGCTTCCGCTCCGTGTTAGAGCGTGGAGGTCATGCGCGGCGAGATGGACTCACCGGCGGAGGTCTCCGCCTCCCAGAAGGACCCGACTCCCGAGGGCTTCGTCGACATCCCGTTCGTCGTGGAGCCCAACTACGCGGGCTGGCGCCTGGAGGACTACCTGGGCCAGAAGCTGCGCCGCATGCCGCGTGAGCGCCTGGCCGGAATCATCCTGCGCGGTGTCCGCTGCGACGAGCGGAGGCTGAAGCCCTCCACGCCCGTGTATCCCGGCATGGCTTTCCGGCTTCGCCGCCCTGGCACCGAAGAGCCCGAGACGCCCACCACGCTCCCCGTCGTGTTCCAGGATGACTGGCTGCTGGTGCTCGACAAGCCCGCGGGCCTGCCCATCCATCCCACCGCGCGCTACCACAAGGGCACCCTCGTCTCCATCCTGCGCGAGCGCTTCGGTGAGCGCTTCGCCGAGCCCGCGCATCGCCTGGACCGGGAGACCAGCGGGCTCGTCGTCTGCGGCCGCACCACCGAGTCCTGCCGCGTGCTGGGCCGACTCTTCGTCTCGCGCGACGTACACAAGGAGTACCTCGCCGTCTGCGAGGGACATCCTTCCGAGGACTCCTTCGTCGTCGACGCGCCCATCGCCGAGGGCACCGAGCTCATCCGCATCGCCGTGCGAATCGACCCCGTGGAGGGCAAGCCCAGCCGCACCCGCTTCCAGGTGCTCCAGCGCTTCACTCGTGATGGCGCGCCCTTCGCGCTGCTGCGCTGCTTTCCTGAGACGGGGCGCCAGCATCAGATTCGCATCCACCTGCACGTCGCGGGCTTCCCGCTGGTGGGCGACAAGATGTATGGGCCGGACCCGGGCTATTTTGACCGTTTCAGCAAGCACAGCCTGGAGCCCGAAGCATGGACCCGGCTGCGCCTGCCACGACATGCGCTGCACGCCGCGCGCATCGTCTTCCCTCATCCTGGTACTGGCGTGGAGGCCGCCTTCGAGGCGCCACTTCCCTCCGACCTCGTGGACTTCATCGCGGGTGCTCCGCTGCCGCCAGCGCCCTCCGTGACGGGCGGTGGGTGAGGCCGCGCGGCCTGCACTCACGGTGCGCGCCGCGGTGTCCCATGCACACCGCCGTGACGGGCGATGGGGGCTTTCACCGTGGCCCGCAACTTCCCGACGGCTTCCGGGTTCGAGAGGGAAACAGCCTCTTCGCGTCCCTGACGCGACCACCCCGGAGCCTTCCATGCGCCGCACCGTCCTCGCCGCCACTGCTGCTTTCTTCCTCGGCGGTCTCGTCAACCAGGCCCAGGCGGAGCGTCAGCCGCGCATGCGTGACGCCATGGCCCATCTGGAGAAGGCGCTCTCCGCCCTGAAGAACGCGTCCCCCGACAAGGGCGGTCACCGCGCGAAGGCCATCGGCCTCACCGAACAGGCGATGGGTGAGGTTCGCGAGGGCATCCAGTTCGACAACCACAACTGACGCGCGAAACGACCGAGGCGCCTGCCCCGAGGATGATGGGGAACGGCGCTTCGCTGACGCGAAGTCTCGACTGACGCCCCGAACGCGACCACGGCCCTGGTCCACGGGCGCGGAGCTTCGCTGAAGCGAAGCCTCCACCGCGGTCTGGAACGAGCAAGGCCCCCGACCCGATGAGCGGGTCGGGGGCCTTGTGCTTGTACGTCTCGCCGTGGCCCGGTCAGGCCGTCAGCTTGGTCGCTTCCGGCGCGGAGGGCGACAGCTCTCCGATGAGGTACTCGCCCGAGAAACACGCCGTGCAGAAGCTGCCGCGACTGGGGTCGCCCACCGCCGTGCCCAGCCCCTCCAGCGAGATGTAGCCCAGCGTGTCCGCCGTGACGTACTTCGCGATTTCGTCCGTGCTGTGCGTCGCCGCGATGAGCTCCTGACGGCTCGGCGTGTCGATGCCGTAGAAGCAGGGCCACTTCGTCGGCGGCGAGGAGATGCGCAGATGCACCTCCAGCGCCCCCGCCGCTTTGATCATCTTCACGATTTTACGGCTCGTGGTGCCTCGGACGATGGAGTCGTCCACCACCACCACGCGCTTGCCCTTGAGCACGTGCCGCACCGCCGACAGCTTCAGCTTCACGCCGAAGTGACGGATGGACTGCTGCGGCTCGATGAACGTGCGGCCCACGTAGTGGCTGCGGATGAGGCCCACGTCATACGGAATCCCGCTCTGCTGCGAGAAGCCGATGGCCGCCGCCACACCCGAGTCCGGCACCGCGATGACCAGGTCCGCTTCCGCGGGCTGCTCGCGCGCCAGCTGCATGCCCATCTTCTTTCGCACCTCGTACACGCTGCTGCCGAACAACACCGAGTCCGGCCTCGCGAAATACACCTGCTCGAAGATGCAGCGCCCCAGGCGCGCGGGCTCCGCGAAGGGCCTGCTGGTGCGCAGCATGCCGTTCTCGATGACCAGCAGCTCGCCCGGCTCCAGCTCGCGCACCACATCCGCTTCGATGAGGTCCAGCGCGGTCGTCTCGCTGGCGACCACGTACGCGCCTTCCTTCATCCGTCCCAACACCAGCGGCCGGATGCCCAGCGGGTCCCTCACCGCGACCAGCTTGTTCTGCGTGAGCACCAGCAGGCTGTAGGCGCCTTCCACCTTGCGCAGCGCCTCCACCAGCTTCTGCTCGAAGGTCGCCTGCTTGGAGCGCGCCAGGAGGTGCATGATGACCTCCGTGTCCGCGTCCGACTGGAAGATGGCTCCGTCGGCCTCCAGCTTCTCCTTCAGCGCTCCCGCGTTCACCAGGTTGCCATTGTGTGCGACGGCGACCTGTCCTCCCGCGTACGCCACGAAGAGCGGCTGAGCGTTCTTGAGCTGGCTGCCACCGGCCGTCGAGTACCGCACGTGGCCGATGGCCGACTGGCCAGGCAGGCCGGCGAGCACCGGCGCGTCGAAGATATCCGCCACCAACCCCATCTGACGGTGCGCCCGAAGACCGTGGCCGTCGGAAGCGACGATGCCAGCGGACTCCTGACCGCGGTGCTGCAGGGCGTGCAGCCCCAGGTACGTCAGGTTAGAGGCCTCGGCGTGTCCCGTGATTCCGAAGATGCCGCACATGGCGCGGTGCCTTACTCCTTTCGGGCGGTGAGCGGAACAGGAACGCATGCCCCTCTGGTGGGTATTCCACCCGCCACCGGAGTCGGCTCATGTGGGCACACGAGCCTCGCGGTGCGTGCACCGTCCCGTTAGTCTGGCCACCGCATGGCTTCTCCGCGACGAGCCTCCTGGCGTTCCCTGTTTCCCCTGGTCCTGCTCACCGTGGGTGCCGCTTATTCATTGGGTTCGTGGAACTGGTGCGGCACCTGGGAGCAGCGCGCGCCAGTGCTGCTGTCTCACGTGAAAGCAGAAGGCGCGTTGCGCGCGGGCGCGGCGAAGGTGGCGCTGGTGCCGCCGTTCCCGGTGGTGGTGGCCGGCTACCCGCCGCCGCGTCCGGATGCGAGCCAGTCCGACCCGCCGCTCCACGCTCGCGCGGTGGTGCTGGAGTCCGGGGGCACTCGCGTGGGGCTGGTGTCGCTCGAGCTGATGTTCGTCACGGATGTGGTGACCGCGAAGGTGCGCGAGCGCGCGCTGGCCGCCGGGCTCCAGGACGTGCTGGTGCTCGCCACTCACACGCACTCCTCGCTGGGCGGCTATGACAGCCGGCTGGTGTCCCAGCTCGTCGGGACGGGGCGCTACCGCGAGGACTCGCTGGAGTCGGTCGCCGCCGCCGCGAGCGCCGCGCTGCGACAGGCGGGGGCCGCGCTCACCGACGTGACACTGGAGTTGGGTGAGGCCAAGGAGCCTTCCTTCGTCTACACGCGCAGCGGTGGCACCGCGCCGGATGGAACGCTGACTCGCGCGGTGCTGCGCGGCGCCCAGGCACCCGTGGCGGAGCTGCTCTTCTTCGCCGCGCACCCGACGATGGTGCCCCGGCAGCGCGCGTATGTGGACCCTGACTATCCGGGGCGACTCAGCTCGCTGCGCGAGGCAGAGGGCAGCGGCGTGACGCTGCTGTTGCAGGGCACGGTGGGCAATGCCTCGGTGGCGTTCTCGGAAGGACAGGGACTGGAGCGCGTGTCCGCCTTCGCGCGCGCCTTGTCGGACCTGGCGGGCAAGGCGACCCCGGCCCCCGTGGGGCCTTCGGTCCGACTGTCGCTGGCGCGCGCGGAGGCGGCGATGCCTCGGCCGGATGCGTCGCGGCTGGTGCCCTCGTTCACTCGCGCCGCGGGCGACAACATGCTGTGTGGCTCCTCGGCGCGCGTGGCGGAAGTGGCGGCGCTGGTGCTGGGGCCGCTGGAGCTGGTGACGGTGCCGGGCGAGCCCACTGTCGACGCGGGCGCGGAGCTGGTGCGGCGCACCGGGGCCTCGGGCGTGCTGGGGCTCGCCGGTGGGTACGTGGGTTATGTGGAGACCCCGGCGTTGGTGAACCTGGGCGGCGGTGAGTCGCGGCGGCAGTACTTCGGTCCCGCGCTGCTGGAGCGGTTGGGCGAAGCGGCGGAGCTGGCGGCCAGCACGGCGGGATTCACGCGCTGATGCGGCGGCTGCCCGGTGGGCTCGCTCGGACTTCGTCGAGATGCGGTGCCCACGTGGGTTGCTGCCTCGGGTGCGCCGCGCGAGGCATTTCCTTGGCGGGTGTCCCGGCGGAGGTGTCGAGTCATCCTGGGGCGACTTGGACCTTGGATTGACAGCCGTCGCGTGGGTGGCCTGAAGTTTCGTCTTGGGGAGTGCGCCATCGTCATGAAGACCTGCTGTCTGATTGCCTCGTTCGCCGTGGGCCTCGTCGGGATGCCGGCGTCGGGTCAGCACCTCCCCGAATCGGAGCGCGCGGTAGAGGGGCCTTCCGTGCCGCCCCCGCTCATCTCCGTCCCGGACGACGTGGTCGAGGCGCCTGTCTGGCCTCCACCTTCCGTCACCCGGCCCGCCACGCGGCGGTATCGACGCGGCGCGCACATCCCGCTGGGACTTCTTCTCGGGGGTGGAGGGATGCTCGTGGGCGGGATGGGGGGATACTTCCTGGGCAGCTCGGTGACGGGCTGTGACAACGGCTCTTCTTGTGAGCGCGAGACGGGGCTCACGCTGTCGGTGGGCGTGGGCATGGCGTTGGGCGTGGCCTCGGGCGTCTACCTCACGGGCCAGTGGCTCGGCGGGGAGGGCGGCTTCGGCTACACCCTGCTGGGCGCCGCGTTGGGGGCGGTGCCCTCGGCGCTGATGCTGAGCAGCGACAGTGATGACGTCGCCGTGCTGGGGGGCTTCGCCCTGCTCGTGACGCCCTTTGTCGGGGCGCTCTTCGGCTTCGGCCTCTCCCACTCCGCCACCGTGCGCGCATCCATGTCCCAGGCCGTGGTGGTTCCGACGGTGGGCCGCACGCGGGACGGAAGTCTCGTCACCGGGCTGGCGGGACGGTTCTGAACGTCCTGCGTTGGACGGCGCGACACGGGTGATGGCATGGCCGGGGCCGCTTGACGGAGACTTGGGCTCTCTTCCTCACCGTGGAGCGCCCATGAGCCCATCGGACCCTCGAATCTCCCTGGAAGTGCGTGGTCACCTCGGCCTCATCGGCATCCACCGCCCGGAGAAGCGCAACGCGTTCGACGTCGGCATGCTGCGGGGACTGTCCTCCGCGGTGACAGAGGCGGACCGTCATCCGGACGTGCGGTGCATGGTCATCTTCGCGGTGGGCGACCACTTCTCCGCGGGCCTGGACCTGGCGAGCGTCGCGCCCGCGCTCGCCAGCGGGGAGCCGCTCTACACCGAGGGCTTCATCGACCCGTGGGGCATCCAGGGGGCGCTGCGGACCAAGCCCCTCGTCGTCGCCGTCCAGGGCCTGTGCCTCACGCTGTCCATCGAGCTCATCCTCGCGGCGGACATCGCGGTGGCCTCCGAGGACGCGCGCTTCGGACAGATTGAAATCAAGCGCGGCATCTTCCCGTTCGGCGGCGCCACCCTGCGCTTCCCGCAGCGAGCGGGCTGGGGCAATGCCATGCGCTGGCTGCTCACCGGCGACGAGTTCGACGCGCGCGAGGCGTACCGGCTGGGACTGGTGCAGGAAGTGGTGGAGCGCGGCCGTCACCTGGAGCGCGCGCTGGCCCTGGCGGAGACGGTGGCGAAGCAGGCGCCCCTGGGTGTCCAGGCGACGCTCGCGTCCGCGCGACAGGCGGTGCACGAGGGGCCCGAGGCGGCGGCGCGCGCGCTGCTGCCTCGATTGCTGGAGCTGGTGGGAACGGAGGACGCCGCCGAGGGCGTCCAGTCCTTCCTGGAGCGCCGCGAGGCCCGCTTCACCGGTAAGTGAGGCGGCCCCCGGTGGTTTTTCGCACAGCCCTGATGGACCCTGTCACCCTGGGCTTGGTCAGTGGATGCGACTAGGGTTGGTGTCCAAGTCATGTACCTGACGAAATTCTCCATCGATAACGTCCTGGCGATTCGGACACTGGCTTGGGAGATCTCGCCCGAGCAGGCCCCAGGGTGGCACGTCATCCTGGGGGATAACGGCTCCGGGAAGTCTTCGGTCCTCCGCGCCATCGCCCTGGCACTCGTGGGGCCCGACGAGGCCATGGCGCTGTTGGAGGACTGGGCCCAGTGGAGGCACCAAGGTGTCGACGGCTTTGTGCGGTTGCGGCTCACGCCCGACGCACGGCTCGACAAGCTGCCCGGGCAAATGAAGGCGAGCATCAAGGCTCCGTTGCGAGTCGATGTGAAGGTCGGTGACGTCCAGCGGCGGGGAGTCCGCCCTGAAGCGCTTCACCCTCGTGAGCCGCACACTCCCGGCCCTGGCTCTCGGGTCGACCCTGAAGCTCATGTCTGGAGCAGTGGCGCGGGATGGTTCTCCGCGTCGTATGGCCCTTTCCGCCGCTTCACGGGGGGCGACGCCACCTACGAGAAGCTGTTCACGACCCACTCGCGACTGGCCCGCCATCTGTCCGTCTTCGACGAGAGCGTCGCGTTGACGGAAGGCTTGAAGTGGCTTCAGCAGCTCAAGTTCAAGCAGCACGAGGATGACCCAGAAGGGGACCTGCTCGACCCGCTTACCCAGTTCATCAATCAGCCTGACTTCCTTCCACATCAGGCTCGCTTGAAGGACGTCACCTCGCGGGAAGTGCTCTTTGTCGACGGCAATGGCCATCAGATTCCCGTCGAGGCGCTGAGCGATGGCTATCGCTCCATCTTGAGCATGACCTTCGAGCTCATCCGACAGCTCGCGGCGGCCTACGGCGCCAAGAAGGTCTTCCACCCCAAGGACCCCACGCGCGTGGACGTGCCGGGTGTCGTGCTCATCGATGAAGTGGATGCCCACCTGCATCCGACGTGGCAGCGGAACGTGGGGCCCTGGTTCCGGAAGCACTTCCCGAAGATGCAGTTCATCGTCACCACGCACAGCCCCCTGGTCTGCCAGGCCGCGGACGAAGGGACCATCTGGCGTCTGCCGAGCCCGGGGTCGGACGAAGTGGCCAGGCAGGTGACGGGCGTCGAGCGCGACCGGCTCGTCTTTGGAAACGTGCTGGATGCCTATGGGACGGGCGTCTTCGGGCAGGGCGTCACCCGCTCCGAGCGGTCGAAGGCGCGTGTGCATCGTCTGGCCGAGCTGAACATGAAGGAGCTTCGAAAGGGCCTGAGTGCCGCCGAGCGCAAGGAGCAGGCGGGGCTGCGGGCCAGCCAGCCGACCACGGCGATGACGGTTCACGAGTCGGAGGATTGGGGCGGGGCGTGATTCGATTGCCGGAGAAGGCGTTGCCGGAGGCCGTGGGGAGGCAGCTCGAACGTTGGCAGGCGGAGGTGGATGCCCTCGGGAGTCACGCCGAGCAGGTCGCCGCCGCGAAGAAGCGCTTCCACCAGCGCAATACGCCGCGAAACAGGACCTTCGTCGCGGTCCGTCGGCATCTCCTGAAGCTGTGCTCGGGAGCCATGCGCTGTGGGTACTGCGAGGACTCCGCGGCCGACGCGGTCGAGCACATCTGGCCCAAGGACCTCTATCCGGAATGGGTCTTCGCGTGGCGCAATTACCTCTATGCCTGCCGACCCTGCAACGGTCCCAAGAGCAACCGGTTCGCCGTGTTCCCTCCGCGTGGGCGCAAGGTGCTCGAGGTCGGCCGGACACATCGGCTCCTCGGCAAGCGCCCGCCGCCGGGAGAGTCCGTGTTCATCGACCCTCGGAGCGAGGACCCGATGGAGCTCCTGGACCTCGACCTGAGAGGCACCTTCCACTTCGTGCCACGGGCGCCCAAGGGAACGAGAGGGTACGCGCGAGCGGACTACACACTGAACGTCCTGCGACTCAACCGTGAGGTGCTGGTGGAAGCCAGGAAGGATGCGTTCGCGTCATACCGGGCGCGCCTCGTGGAGTACGTGTGGCTGAGGGTGCGGCGTGCTCCGGCGAAGGCCTTGCGGCTGCGCGTGCACGCCATCCAACGCGCTCCACATCCCACGGTGTGGCGGGAGATGCAGCGCTCGTGGCGGGACGTCGAGGAACTCCAGAAGCTGTTCCGAAAGGCGCCCGAGGCCCTCGAGTGGTGAGGCGGCCCCGGGCGCGGTCCGTCAGAGCTTCTCGAACTTGGACTTCTCCTTGCGCTTCTTGAAGAAGAGGGCGGTGCGGCCCAGGAGCTGGGCCTGCTCGGCGCCCGTTCCCTCGGCGATGCGCGCGGCGGCTTCCTGACGCGTCTCAGGGCCCTCGTTGAGCTTCACCTTGATGAGCTCGTGGTCATGCAGCGCCTGCTCGACGGCGGCGATGACGCCCTCGGTGACACCGGATTGACCGACGATGACCACCGGCTCCAAGTGGTGTCCGAGCGCGCGCAGTTGGCGGCGTTGCTTCCCGGTGAGCGGCACGTTGCAAACTCCTTCGATACGTCCGGCGGGGCCCCAGGCCCCTCCCGGATGGGGGGCGCACCCTACTTCTTCTGGGCCGCCATGCGAATCTCCCGCTGCGCGTCGATGTGGTCCGGCTGAAGCTCCACTGTCCGCTTGAAGTGCTTGAGCGAACCGGGAGCGTCCCCCGACAGCTTCGCAATCACCCCGAGGAAGTAGTGCGCCGGCGCACAGCGCTCATTGCGCTTGATGGCGTTCTGGATTTCCCGGGACGCCTCCGGCTGCGCCGCCTTCTTGTCCGTCGCCGTGAAGAAGCGCGCGTAGCCTCGCCACGCGTAGAACTCCGCCTCCTCCGCGTTGAGCTGGATGGCCTCGTTCAGCATCTTCACCGCTTCGGGGAACTTGCGCGCCTTCACGAGGATGCACGCCTTCTGGAACAGCTCCTCGGCCTGGAGGATGGCGTTGATGTCGACTTCCGCCCCGCCGCCGCCGCTCTTGAGCTCCTCCAGATAGGACGCGCGGCTCTTGTCGTCGGACAGCGTCCGGTAGGCATCGCCGATGTAGGCGAACACCTCGGCCTTGAGCTTCTCCAGTTCCGGCGGCGCGCCCTGCGGCAGCGTGTCCGGGTGGTAGAGCTTGGCGAGCCGGAAGTAGGCGACCTTGACCGCGCTGGAGTCCGCCTGCTCCGCCAATCCCAGCCGCTGGAAGTGGTTCTGCTGCTTGAGCGCCATCACGAGCTGACGCAGCGACGGAATCTCGTCGGAGCCCGGCGCATTGGCGGTGACGGTGGGCGGCGCCCCACCCGTGGCTGGACCGACTGTCGGAGGGCCGGCTGGCCGGGGCGCTGCTCCCGGGGGATTGCCAGGGCGGGCGGCTCCAGGCGCGGCGGCGGCTCCGGGAGGATTGCCGGGGCGAGCGGCTCCAGGAGCGGCGGTGGCTGCTCCGGGAGGATTGCCAGGACGTGCGGCTCCGGCGGCGGTCGCCACTCCGGGCGGATTGCCGGGGGCCGCTCCCGTGGCGGGGCGGGCCGCTCCAGCGGGAGCCGTGCCGACGCCGGGCGGATTGCCGGGACGAGGCGCCTGTGCCGCCGCGCCAGGCGCGGGCTGTGGGCTCGCGGCGGCGGCACCGGGAGTCGGGGCCGCGGGACGTGGGCCCGCGCTGGTGGGCGACACCGCGGCGAAGGACACCGCGTCCAGCTCCCGGAGGAGGAACGCGATGCGCAGCAGGTGGTCGGCGTCCTGCGGAAAGTCGGTGAGGAGCTGGTTCACCGAGCGCACGCCGTCGATGACGGTGAGGGCCCTGACTTCGTGCGGCGTGAGGCGCAGGTCGCTCGCGGCCACCATGCCCCCCGCCTTCATGATGGGGAGCTGGAGCACCGGCATCAGCCGGCGTTTGATATCCGTGGACGGCATGCGGCGCACGGTGTCGCTGAGCACGGCCCACCGGTTGCCCAGCGGCATGGACTTGTTGCCCGCCAGCTCACGGACCTCGAAGGTGAACGTGCCCGCTTCGGCGCGCAGCCCCTTGAACAGGATGCTGGAAGCCCGCTGCGCCAGGATGGCGAAGGCGCTGGCGGGTTGCAGCAGGCCCAGGCCGAAGAGCGCCGCGAGCAGGTCGCCACCGAAGCGCTCCTTCGCTGACTCGGCCTGCTGGAGCTGCTCGGGGTTGAGCAGCTTCGCGCCCATCAGCGAGGTGCCCAGCGCGTCCTCGGCATGCGTCGAGTCGACGTACTCCGGGTTGCCCTTGCGGAAGTGAATCAGGGTGACGCGGTCGGAGAGCGTGAGCGTGAGCAGCCCCGTGAGCTCCGCGGAGGCCATTCGCCCGTAGAGGTTCAGCGGCGAGGTCTGCTCCAACTGCCCCCGGGCCGGCACCGCGTAGCCCGAGGCCTCCGTCACGACGGCGGCGTGGCTCCCTGACTGCGGGGAACCGGGCGCCCTGGCGGGAGGTGCTCCCACGTTGGTGGCTCCCGCTGGCGGTGCGACTCCTCCAGGGGCTTGCGGCGCCCCGGCGGGACGCGCGACAGCGGCGGGTGCGCCGGCTTGCGGTGCGACTCCTCCGGGTGCTTGGGGCGCCCCGGCGGGACGCGCGGCGGCTCCTGCTTGCGGCGCGACGCCCGCTCCGGGTGCCGTCGCTGGCCTTCCTGGCGCCGAGGCGACTCCGGGGGCCGTGGCGACTCCGGGTGCTGGACGCGCGGCGACGTTGGGGGCTCCGGGCACGGCCCCCGGGACGCCGGGGCGCGCACCCTGCTGTGCGGCCATGGGGTTGCCAGGGACGCGAGGATCTCCAGGACGTGTCCCGGGCCCCGCCATCGGAGCAGCCCCTGGCCCGGGTCTCGCGACAGCACCGGGACCGGCCATGGGTGCGCCACCGGGATTCGCACCGGGACCGGCCGTGGGCATGCCGCCGGGATTCGCGCCGGGACCCGCCACGGGTGCTCCGCCGTCGGCTCCGGTCCATTGGCTTTGACCGATGGCGGGCGCGCTCCCGGCGCCCCGGGGCACGTCGGGCGCCCCGTCACCCCAGAGCTCCCGGGGGAAGGTGTCGCGGGCCTCCGGGAAGCGCCAGGGGAAGGCGAAGTTGATGCCGTCCTCGGAGACCTGGAGCTTCCCCTTGATGGAGCCGCTGTCGATGAGCAGCTCGATGGTCGGCAGGGTGAGGGGCCCCCACAGGGTGCCCCTGTCGTTGCGAACCCAGTACTGACGGACGTCACCCTCCGCCATGTGCGGTTCTACTCCGTTCGAGCTGCGAGAAGACGGAACCCTACCGCTCTCTCAGGACCGGTCAAAGGAGACGTCGGGGTGGCGTGCTCATACAGAGCGTCAGGGGACGGCGCCGTCCAGGGCGGCGAGCCCCAGGACGGACAGGCACGCGGCGTCCGCCTGCTGCTCGACCGGGGGGTCGAAGCAGGCCACCTCGCTGTCGAAGACCTTGCACAGCCCCGCCGGAGTGGACGCACACGCCGACTTCGAGAACGCCGTGGTGCAGCCGTAGCCGCACACCGGGCCGGCCTCGCTGTTGCGGCACTCGGGCGCGGGCAGGGTGCGCTTCCAGGCGCACAGCGCGGCCGGAGACGGGTCGAAGCAGGTGATGCGGCCACTGGCCATCTTGCACACCCCCGCGGGCGTCTTGTTGCAGCGCACCCCCTCCGGGACGTTCAGGCAGTTGTAGCCACACGTCAGCTCCACGTTGTTGCTGCGGCAGTCCGCGCGGGGCGTGTCCTTGCCGTAGACGGCGAAGACCACCGCCGGAGGGTCGAAGCACTCCACCTCGCCGCTGCGGCCCCGGCACACCCCGGCCGGGGACTTCGCGCACTTCACCCGACCCGGCTGCGTCGCGCAGTTGTAGCCACACGCCACCACCCCATCGATGGCCTTGCACTCGGGCTCCGGCAGCGACGCGCCGTACGCCTTCACCACGTAGGCCGGCGGGTCGAAGCACACCGCCTGGCCATCCACCACCTGACAGCGCCCCTGCGGCGTCTGCGCACACCGGGCCCGGTTCGAGTCCGACTTGCACCCATAGCCACAGGCCATCTGGCTGTTGATGGCGCGGCAGGAGGGCGCGTTGGGGTCCTGGGAGGGCGGTGCCGAGCCCAGCGAGAGCGCCAGCACGGTGATGAGGGAGGCGAGCATGGTGACCTCGGAGGGAGGGGAGTTTCCGCGGAGCCATTGACGCCCAAGGCGCGCGGTGACGCAAGAAGCGGGCGAGCGCGACGGCGCTCCTGGCGCGTGGTACCCAGGCGCCGTTCGAGCCGAGGGAGACGCAGGGTGGACCAACTGGTGGTGGACGTCAGTGCGCAGCACCTCGTCTTGCTGTGCGTCGCCGCGCTGGTCGCGGGCCTCGTGGACGCCATCGCCGGAGGGGGCGGGCTCATCACCCTGCCCGCGCTCCTGACGGTGGGACTGCCACCCCATATCGCGCTGGGCACCAACAAGGGCCAGTCCGTCTTCGGCTCGTTCGCCGCATTGGTGCGCTTCTCGCGCGCGGGGCTGGTGGACTGGAAGCTCGCGCGCGTGACGTTCCCCTTTGGCCTGGGAGGCGCGTTCGCCGGGGCCGCGCTGGTGTTGCTGGTGAAGCCGGAGGTGCTCAAGCCGCTGGTGCTGGTGCTGCTCATCGCGGTGGCCGCGTTCCTCGCGTTCCGTCGCCCAGCGGCTTCCGGCGAGAAGGCGGAGCCCTCACCCCGGCCGCGCGCGCTCGCCATCGGTGCGCTCATCGCGCTGGCGGTGGGCACCTATGACGGGTTCTTCGGCCCGGGGACGGGCACGTTCCTCATCGTCGGCTTCAACACGCTGCTGGGCCACGGGCTGGCGCGAGCCTCCGCCGACGCGAAGGTGGTGAACTTCGCCTCCAACCTGGCGTCCGTGGCGCTCTTCGCGCTCAAGGGCGTGGTGCTGTGGAAGGTGGCGCTGCCCATGGCCGCCGCGCAGTTCACCGGCGCGTGGCTGGGCGCTCACCTGGCGGTGAAGGGCGGCGACACGCTGGTGCGCAAGGTGGTGCTCGCCGTGGTGCTGGCGCTGGTGCTGAAGCTGGGGCGCGACGTGGTGATGGGCTGACGCGGGGCGCGCGCCCCGGGGTCTCAGCCGATGTGCACCAGCAGCGCGTCACCGCGCTTGCCCATCTGGGCCATGAATTTCTGGAGCTCGTCGAAGTAGGAGACCATCTCCTCCAACGGGTCCGCGTCGTCGGGCGGCTCCTCCCAGGTGCCGGGGTAGATGTCCTGGGCCTGCATCTCCACCGCGTCATAGCGGCGGCGCAGCGTGTTCTCGGACACCTCGCGCAGCGCGGTGGCGAGCGCCTTCACCTCCTCGGGCGAGAAGACGCGCGCGGTGCCCTCGTCGGAGGGGATGTCGCCCACGTCCACGCCGCCGCGCACCAGGAAGTCCAGCGGGGCGCTGCCCTCCCAGGGCGTGCCGGTGAGCAGGTACTGGAGGCCGTGCCACGCCTCGCCGATGTCCAGCTCCAGGAATGCTCCGCCCTTCGGGTCTCCGAAGTCCTCCTCGTCGTCGAGGAAGTCCTCCAGGCGCTTGGGGGCCTGAAGCAAGGCGTCGCGCTGCGCCACCGTGACGCTGCGCAAGGTGCAGAGCATCTCCATGCGGGGGACCTCGTGTGCCGCGGAAGCGGGGGGAATCGTGAGCGGCGACGGACCCTACCAGTCCCCGGCGACGTCGCGGAATTTCGATGCGGGCCCGCGTGCCCGAGCGTTCAGCGGAGCGTCAGCAGGGCGCCCGCCACCATCAGCGCCACGCCCGCCCCCAGCTTCCAGGTGAACGACTCGTTCAGGAGCAGGACGGCGAGGATGAGGGTCAGCGGCAGGCTGAGCTTGTCGATGGGCGCCACCCGGGAGGCGGGCCCGAGCTGGAGGGCCCGGAAGTAGGCCAGCCACGACAGGCCGGTGGCGATGCCCGACAGCGCGAGGAACAAGAGCGTCTTGCGACTGAGGGAGGACAGGGCGGCGTGTTCTCCCCGGGCCAGGGCGATGCCCCAGGCGAAGACGAGGACCACGCAGGTGCGCAGGGCCGTGGCGAGCGTGGAGGGGACACCCTCGACGCCGACCTTCGCCAGCACGGCGGTGAGCGCCGCGAAGAGAGCGGAGAGCAAGGCATAGACCCACCACGACATGGACACCTCCCGGCCGCGAACATGTCGCGGTCCTGGGGTGCTAGTCTTTCAGCGGTCGACCACCGTGTCCTTGTCAAAGGCGCTCCAGGGAGGGCCCACCCGATGTCACCAGCGGGGCGATGGGGAGTCACCCTCGCGGGAGTCGTGCTGTCGCTCTCGCTCGCGGCCTATCTGCGCACCGCGCTGCGCCCCCCGGAGTACCGGGGACCGGCGGGCCCCCCGCGCCCCAGCGTGGGGCAGGGCAGTCCTCGCATCGTGAAGAAACAGCAGCCCCAGGCGCCGACGGTTCCCCCCGAGCCGTCCGAGTCCCCGGTGTCCACGCCGGCGAAGCCGGGGCGCGTTCAGGTCCAGGCCACGCGGGGGTGGAATGGGTATCCCCTGCGAGGCGTGGCGGTGGGCATCATGGTGGAGACGAAGCCTCGCGTCGTGATTCCGGAGCAGCCGCGGACGGACGAGCATGGCATGGCCTACTTCCCCAACGTCCCTCCTGGGCGGCTGACCATCTGTGCTCGCGGGGTGGGCTATCTGGAGTCCTGTCGCACGGCAGAGCTTCAAACAGACGGAAACTTGAGCATGGTACTGGGCCTGACGGAAGACGAGACGGCGAGAGCGCCCGTCGCGACGCCATGAACGCTGTCACTGAGTGGTAGCCTTCGCGCCCTACAGGCAGCGGAGGGTTCCGCCCAATGCGTGACGTGACGTGGATTCGACGAGCACGGACGTTGCTGCGCCAGTCCGCCGTGATGTTGGGAATGGGAGGGCTCGCGCTGACTCCCGGTGCTCAGGCCGAACTGCCAGAGCACTACACGCTCCAACTCCAGGCTCGCACCAACCTGTTGGGCAACGAGTCCGGTGCGTACAACCTGAAGCCTGGCAATCTGCTCGCGGGAAGTCTCCAGGTGCCAGTGGTCGCGGACGGGCGGGTGGCCTTCCGGTTGTCGATTACGCCCGAGGGGCCCAATGCCATCTGGTGGGGAAGTGATGCGGCGGGCCACCACCGCTATGTGTTGCCGGATTTGGGAGAGGACGCTCGCGCGAGTGACCCGGGGTTGAACTCAGACGGGCTCGTCGCGTTCGCCGTCACGGGGGCCACCGCCACCACGAGCAATGGCATCTATCTGCTGCGCTCCGAGGCGCCGGAGGACGTCCGCATCGTCCGCGAGCCGCTCGGGGCGTCGGACTGGTCCAGCCTGGCGCTCAACGACGCGGGGCAGCTCGGGTTCCGGGTCACCTTCAACGGCGTCGGTCGTGGTTACGTCGTACTGACGCCGCAGGGCGCGGGTTGGACGACGACGTATCTGGCGAAGGAGAAGACGCTCGACGAGGCGAGCCCCTACGAGTTTCTCTACTCCCCGGCGTTCAATGACCTGGGGCAGATGGCGGGCGTGGGGGACCTGCCGTCTGAAGGCTCGGAGTTCTACCAGGAGCTGCGCGTCTTCAGCGCGGACGGGACGTCCCGGCTCATCGCTCAATCGCGGGGCCGGGATGCGGCGTCGCCCATCTACCGGTTCGCGTCCGTGCAGCCGGCGCTCGACAACCTGGGCCGAGTGGCCTTCATCGCGACAGCGAGGGCGGGCGCGGGGCCGAACCTCACGACCGTTTTCCTATGGGATGGGGCGGAGCTGCGGGTGGTGGCGCAGAACGGGCAGGAGGGAATCAGGGAGGTGGAGTTCTTCCCTCCGGACATGAACGACGAGGGGCTCATCGTCTTCCGGGCCATCGACAGTGACAGCCGCCGCGCGGTGTGGGTGAGCGATGGGCGGATGCTTCGGCGGGTGGTGTCGGAGCACGACATCGTCGACTCGGACCTGGGGCCCGCGCGCATCGACCAGGAGACGCCGAGCGGCCCCGTATTCGCTGGAAGCGTGAGCATCAGCCCGCGAGGCGACGTGTCCGTTGTCGCGGGGCTGGCGCCGCCGGACAATGACCAGGAGGAGTGGGGCACCGCCATCTTCGTGGCGCAGGCCTCCTTCGCGCCGCCCGCGGATGGTGGCGTGGACGGAGGACCGGGCGGAGAGTCCGATGCGGGCTGCGATGGCGGCGCGTGTCCTGGTGAGGGAGACAGCGGCACACCGGGCTGTGACGGCGGTGAGTGCCCTGGTGAAGGTGACAGCGGTACTCCGAGCTGTGATGGCGGCGAGTGTCCTGGTGAAGGTGACAGCGGAACTCCGAGCTGTGACGGAGGTGCATGCCCTGGCGACAGCGGTACTCCGAGCTGCGACGGAGGCGAGTGCCCCGGCGAAGGTGACAGCGGTACTTCGAGCTGTGACGGAGGTGCATGCCCCGGCGACAGCGGTACTCCGAGCTGCGACGGAGGTGAGTGCCCTGGTGAAGGCGACAGCGGCACGCCGACCTGTGACGGAGGCGCGTGCCCCGGCTCGGAAGACAGTGGCACATCACGCTGTGACGGAGGCCGTTGCCCGGAGGGCCAGGACAGTGGCCCCGTGGACGCGGGCGGCGCGGGCCCCCCGCCTGACACGGGAGGCTGCGGCTGCCAGTCGACGTCTTCCACTGCATTCCTGCCGTGGCTGTTCCTCGGCCTCGCGTGGTTCGCCGCGCATCGTCGGAAAGGTCCGAGCAGTCGCTGACGCCGTGCCACTCCGCCCGGGTGGACGACTCGACTCACCCGGGCGGTGGTGCTTCGACTCAGCAGGGCAGCCAGGGTCCGACACCGCGGCTGCACGAGTCGTAGCAGATGGAGATGGCCGCGGAGCACTCCTCGCTGGTCACCTTGCACTGCGACGGGCACCAGGAATGGGCCTGGTAGCATTCGTCCATGCAGGACGTCTGGGCCTGGGTCGTGGACTCGACTTCGGACGTCTCCGGGCTCACGGGCTCGGCCTCGGGAGCGCCCGCACCACAGGCCATGAGGGCCATCGCGGACAGCGAGGCCAGGACGAACGAACGGACGCGACGAACAATCATGGGCAGCTCCTTGAGGGGAAGGGGACGACGCGCGCCAGCGTAGCCCGAGGCCCCCGTGGGTCGCAGGGGCGGTAGGTGTCTCTTGTCCCAGCGGAGCAGAGAGAGTCTGACTGCAATTACAAGGCCTGAAGCAGCCATTGCGGGGCCGGCTCGGGAGCAGGACAGGAGATGGGCCTCGGCCGACAAGCATTGGAGCCGATTGTCGGGCGGGACGACCCAGGAAGACGGCGGATTTCGTACTCCGACATTCCCTCGGTGAGGTGCCCCAATGATGTCGTCCGCTCGCGCCCGTGTCTGGTTGTTGGCCTGTGTCCTGGGAGGAGGCGTGCTGTCCGCTTGTGAGGACACGCCCAAGGGCGAACCCGATGCCGGCGTGGGGGGCGGTGCCTGGGATGGAGGCGCCACGCCCCTGGAGGAGTATGGCAACTGGCTGGACAAGGGCCCCTACGCGCCCTGCTCCGTGCTCGAGGTGAGCACGCCCCTGCGGTGTGAGGGCTTGGGCCCCGAGAGCTTCGACCTGTCGGCGTGTGACACGGAAGCGCTGGCGCTCGTGGAGCAGGAGGGCATCTATCAGGCCGGTCAGCGCTACGAGTCACGGCTGCAAGATGGCGGGACGCAGGTGAACTTTGGCACCGGCATCGGCTTCAAGCTGGACGGCCCGGGGAGCGGAGGCACGTTGGCGTCCAGGCCGCTCATCAGCCGGCGGACCGAGGGCGGTACCTTCTTCATCTCCTCTGGCTCGACAACGGGCACCGCGGTGTCGCGGGTGTATGCCGGCTGCCAGCGGCCCACGCCGGAGACCCTCACCGGCTGCTATGTGACGTGCAACAACGCCGGGAACGTGACTCAGCGCGGTACCTTCGAGGCCCATCGCATGGTGTGGCACGCGGGCGAGCCGGAGTCCTCTGGAGGCATGACGCTCGTCTCGGAGGGCCACGTGGCGCTGGGCAAGCCGGTGGATGTCTACGTCACGAAGAACCATGCCTATGTCGTCTCCGTGTCCGACTCGCTCACCGGGAAGGCCGGCGGACTGACCGTCTTCGACGTCACCGACAAGCGCGCCCCCGTCCTCAAGAAGTCCATCAGCCTGCCTGGGGACCACTACTGGAACGGGGTCTGGGCGCACGAGGACGCGCTGTACGTCGCCAGCGACGTCGCGGGCATCGTCGTCTATGACATCTCCCAGCCCGCGGAGCCGGTCTTCATCCGCTCCCTGTACTCGGGCGAATACGGCGTGCACACCGTGCTGGTCCACGGAGGCCGGCTGTATGCCACGGCCAACGAGGGCAGGACGGACATCTACGACCTCGCCAATCCCCTGGAGCCGGTGCCGCTGCAGAGCATCAGCCTGCCCGACCAGTTCATCTCGGGAGGACCCCATGACCAGTTCGTGTACGGGGACCGGCTCTACGTCAGCAACGCGCAGGGCGGCTACGCCATCGTGGACATCACCCGGTTGGACGACACGAAGCTCCTGGGTCAGTACGCCTACCGGGATGTGTATTCGCACCACAGCGCGGTGGGGACGTTCGCCGGGCGCACCATCGCGTTCGAAGGCGGCGAGTTCGCCGGCTCCCACTTGAGGGTGCTCGACGTCACCGACCCCGCGAACATCGTGAAGGTGGGTGAGCACCGCCTGCGGCCCGTGTCCTCCATCCACAACCTGATTCTGAAGGGCACGCGGCTGTATGTCGCCTGGTATCAGGAGGGCGTGCGCGTGCTGGACGTGGCCAATCCCACCCAGCCCCGGCAGGTGGCCCACTACAACGTCTTCCGGGAGAGCGACCCGGGACGCACGGATGGAGTCTTCCAGGGCGCCTTCGGTATCCGCCTGCCGGGAGACGGTTTCATCTACGTTGTTGATTCCGCACGAGGACTGCTCATCTTCGACGAACTCTGAGCCCGCACCTCCAAGACAGTCTCGCCCGCAATGGAGTCAATGACAGCTTCGGGTGTCGGAAATTGACATCCCGAATGGCGTGTTTGTATTTTGATTCCCGCAACTATTTTCGCGGCGACGCGGGCTTGTTTGTCTTTTGACGAGGAGGGCGCGATGTCCGAGGGCATGATTTTACTGAATGTTTCGCGGTTGGGTCGGTTTGATTCATTTTCGCGAGACTCGGGGTTGTCTGAACTGTGGGCTCGTCAGGTGGAGGCGCGGCCGGAGGCCATCGCGCTGCGGCAGGGGGTGAAGCGCGTCACGTACGACGCGCTGAATCGGCGCGCGAGCCAACTGGCGGGAGCGCTGCGAGACCTGGGCGTGGGGGAGGAGACGCCGGTCGCCGTGGGGCTGGGGCAGGGCATCGAGGCGATTGTCGCGCAGGTGGCGCTCTGCAAGCTCGGCGCGACGTGTGTGCCCGTCGACCTCCAGCACCCGCCGGAGCGCATCGCCTTCGTGTTGAAGGACAGCGGCGCGCAGGTGCTGCTCACGGGGACGCTGGCGGACGAGGCGCGCTGTGGTGAGGGGCCCGCGAAGCGGCTGTGCCTGGAGCGTGACGGAGCCCAGGTCGCGGGGCGGTCCGACGTCCTCGTGGCGCCGCCAGGCGATGGGGGGCGCAGGACGCATGTGCTCTACACCTCCGGGACGACGGGCCGGCCCAAGGGCATCGAGCTGGTCGCGCGTGGCATCCGCCGGATGGTGGTCGACACGGATTACGTGTGCATCGACTCGACGGACCGGGTGGCTCAAATCTCCAACCACGCGTTCGACGCGGCGCTGTTCGAGGTCTGGGGCGCGCTGCTCAACGGCGCGTCGCTGGTGCTGCTGCCCAGGTCGAGCGTGCTGGACGCGACGGTGTTTCGCGACGCGCTGCGGGAGACACGCGTCTCCGTGCTGTTGATGACGACGGCGCTGTTCAACCTGGTGGCGCAGGGCTGCCCGGACGCCTTCGGGCAGCTCAAGTATCTGTTGGTGGGCGGTGAGCGCGCCAATCCGCGCACCTTCCGCGCGGTGTTGGAGAGCGGGCCTCCCGCGCACCTGCTCAACGTCTATGGCCCCACCGAAGGGACGACCATCACCACCGCGCACGAGGTGACGCGAGGGGACGTGTTGTCAGGCTCCGTGTCCATCGGCCGGCCCACGCGCTACACCCAGGCCTTCGTCCTGGGGCCCGACTTGCGTCCGGTGGAGCCCGGCGGTCCGGGGGAGCTGTGCATCGCCGGAGCGGGGCTGGCGCGCGGCTACCTGGACCGGCACGAGCTGACCGGGGAGCGCTTCCCCATCGTCTCGGAGCTGGTGCCCGGACCGCCGCTCCGGCTGTACCGGACCGGGGACCTGGCGCGGTGGCGGGAGGACGGCACGCTGGAGTTCCTGGGGCGCGCGGACTTCCAGGTGAAGCTGCGCGGCCATCGCATCGAGTTGGAGGAGGTGGCCCGGCTGCTGCTGGAGAGCGGCCTGCTGTGGGATGCGGTGGTGACGCTCCAGGAGCGCGCGGACGGCGAGAAGTCGCTCGTGGCCCATGTCGTTCCGAAGACGCCGTCCGCGGGCACGGGCACCGCGCTCCAGGACGCACTGCGCGCCCGCGTGCCGGAGTACATGGTGCCCGCGCGAATCCACGAACTGGAGCGCCTGCCCACCACGGTGAATGGCAAGGTCGACCGGGACGCGCTCCCGTTGGAGTCGTCACCGCGAGGCACGGCCGGGCCCGCCGCGTCGGGCTGGGCTCCCGAGGACGCCCTGGCCGGGGAGGTGGGCGCGGTGTGGGCCGAGCTGCTGGGGCTGGAGTCGCCCTCGCTGGAGGATGACTTCCTTCGCCTGGGTGGAAACTCGCTGCTCGCGGCGCGTCTGGTGATGCGGCTGCGCGAGCTGTACGGCGTGGGGTTGTCGGCGTACTCGCTCTACGAGGCGCGCACGCTGGCGGCGTTCCTGGACGTGGTGCGGCGGGCGCGCTCCGGCGTGAGGGAGCCTGAACGCGCGGAGGACGGACCGGAGACGTGGCGGGCGGATGCGCGACTTCCCGAGGACCTTCGCCTGTCCACCGGGCAGCCCGCGCTCAGCGCCGTCCCGTTGGAGGTGATGGACCGGGTCTTCCTCACGGGGGCGACGGGCTTCCTGGGGGCCTTCCTCCTGAGGGACCTGTTGCGCACGACGCGCGCGCGGGTGGCCTGCCTGGTCCGCGCCCGGGACGTGGAGACCGGATACACGCGGCTGCGTCAGGCCCTGGAGAAGTACGGCCTCTGGGAGGCGTCCTTCGTGGGGCGGCTGCAGCCGGTGCTGGGAGACCTGGGCTCTCCGTTGCTGGGCCTGTCGCCCTCGGAATTCCACGAGCTGGCCGCGCGCGAGGAGGCGCTGTTCCACGTCGGCGCGCATGTGAACTACGTGCAGCCCTACTCCGCGCACCGGGCCGCCAACGTGGATGGGACGACGGAGGTGTTGCGGCTGGCCATGCAGGGCCGGCCCAAGCCCGTGCACCACATGTCCACCATCGCCGTGTTCGGCCCCACCGGGTACTTCAACGGCCTCGCGCACGTGCGTGAGGACGAGGACGTCGACGCCCATGTGGAGTGCCTGCGCTACGACATCGGCTACTCGGCGAGCAAGTGGGTGGCGGAGCAGCGGGTGTGGGAGGCCGCGGCGCGCGGTGTCGCGGTGAGCGTCTACCGGCCGGGCTTCATCATGGGCGACAGCCGCACGGGCGTCGGGAACGCCGACGACTTCGTGGCCCGCTTCATCCGGGGCTGCATCCAACTGGGGGCCGTCCCGGACCTGCCACGGCAGCGCAAGGAGTTCGTCCCGGTGGACTTCGTCAGCCGCGCCATCCTGGGCATCGCCTCACGCGAGGGCGCGGTGGGCAAGGCGTACCACCTGGTGCCGCCGCGTCCCGGGGACTCGGTCGACATCAATGACTTCTACACGCTGCTGGACCGGTGCGGTCATCCCCTCCCGCGCGTGTCCTACAAGGAGTGGGTGGGGCGGCTGATGCGCGACGCGCGCGTGGCCGACAACCCGCTCTGCCCGCTGGTGCCCATGCTGTACGAACAGGTCTACGCGGGCGAGGCGACGCGCTGGGAGCTGTACGAGGACATGCCGGTGTACGACGCGCACAACACACTCCACGCGCTGGAGGGGGATGACGCCGGCTTCCGGAAGATGGATGAGGAGCTGCTGGGGCGCTACCTGGCGCACTGGCAACGCCTGGGGCTGCTCCCGGCCGCCTAGCGGCAGACGCGCGTCTTCATGCCGCAGGGGATGTCGAAGCTGCCCGCGACGCGGATGTTGCGGACGGTGACGCCGGGCTTGTTCGCCGAGTCGTGCGTCCGGGCGTTGAAGGTGAAGGTGCCCGCGACGCCGGTGCTGTCGAAGCGGGTGAGCACCAGCACGCCCGGCTCGGTGAGCATGTAGTTGATGCCCTTGAGGCGCAGCGCCACGGGGAGCTGGCCGCGCTTCTCCTCGAAGGTGACGAGCGAGTACGTGCCCGGCTTGAAGGGGACGCTCTCCTTCGTGTTCGTCCCGGGGAGGATGCTGAGGCTGCCCAGCGCGCCGTCCGAGGCGCTGATGCAGTGCAGGGACAGCGGGCCCACCAGGCCCCCGCCGCGCGCCGCCTGCTTCTCCAGGTCGGCCTGCGTCTTGTTGGGGGTCTTCTTGGACTTGCTGGCGACCTTCGCGAGGAGCTGACTCATCTCCTCCGGTGACACCCAGTGGTCCGAGGTGGCGGATTGGGTTCCGCCCTGGCCCGTGAAGGCCATCTGCACGCCGCCCATCACCCGGACCTCGCAAGTGCCCTCGCGCTTCGCGGCGAGCGCGGGCAGACAGAAGAGGAGCGCGAAGGCGACGGTGGCGGCGTGTCGCATGACGGCGAGCCCTGGGCAGGGGGCGACCTGGGTTGCGGGGCGCCCGGTGGAGTCCAGGACTCTAGAACGTCACGGCGCCGGTGAGGCGCTCTTCGGGGCGCTTCCATCCGGCGGCCGGTCGATTTCCTCGGCGGGGAAGTTGGCGGCGGCTTCCAGGTAGCGGGGCGGTTGGACCTTCCGCCGCTCCCTGCGGTTGAGGTCCTCCGGCTCCACGAAGATTGGCTCCGCGCCAGCGGCCTGCTCCACGCGGGCCCCGTCGCAGAAGTGCCACGTGGTGCCGCCCGCCAGGCCCTGGCGGGCGTAGAACACCGTCGCCTCGCCCACCTTCGGGTTGGCCGTGCACCACGTGCCGCGCGCGGTGCTCTCGCGCTGGGGCGTCTCTTCCTTCCACTTCTCCTGGGCCGTCCGCAGGGCCGCGGCCGCGAGCACGGCGTCGGACTCGGCCAGCCGCGCCCGCGCCTCCTTCAGCAGCTCCTGGCCCCGGCGCGAAATCTCCGGGAAGGCGCCCTTGTCCTTGAACCCGCAGCGCGCCAGGCCCCGGAGGTTGCCCTCGTGGACGTCCAGCACCTTGGGCAGCGAGGCCTGCGCCTCCTTCAGGAGCTCTACCTGCTGCGCGTGCTCCAGCGCGCGGGGATTGGAGAGCTGCTCCGTCCCGTTGACGAAGCGCGCCAACAGGCCGTTGACCGCCGTCAGCTCGTCATTCAGCCAGCGCTGCTCGGCGTCGCACGGGTCGGACTTGGCGCCGCCATAGTCGCGGAAGTCCGCGCGAGACATTCCCAACGTGTAGTGCTGAACCGGGGGCGCGGGCCGTGACGCGCACGCCGACAGCGCCGTGCCCAGGGCTGTGAGCAGGACTCTCCGACGAAGTGACTTCATGGCGCTCCAGTCTGCCATGTAGTTTGCGTGCAAACAAACCAGGACGGAGACTGGAGCGCCGTTCGTACTGCGAGTGTACGGGAGTGATTAAAGCGGGCAGATGATGGGTCCGCGGCTGCCGCAGACATTGCGCTGGATGAACCAGTGGTTCAGCTCCGCGCTCCAGTACGAGGCCATCTGGATGCCGCTGTTGCAGCGGACATACGGGCCCGGGACGAGGCAGTGGAGGTCCTCGTTGTACTCCAGGGCCGCCTGGCTCTCGCCCAGCGCCGGGGCCTGCTCGTCGAGTTCCGCCTCCACGCCGCCACAGCCCGTGAGCAGCGCTCCGGCGACCATCAGTCCCTTCAGCCAGTTCCGCATCCGTCCCTCCTGGTGGATTGAATCGGGGGGTTACGCAGATACAAAAGTGACTGGGATTCATTTGTCGCGAGGCGGCGTTCCGCTTCTTGTCGATGGGGTGGGGGAGATGGTTGTCCGGTGAGGGGTATCCAGGGGTTGGAGGGGGCCGGCTGGGAAGTTGGAGGAAGGGCGCCGTTCTCCGGACCAGGGCGTGTGTTCCACGCGTCCTGGAGCCTGGAACCTGGAACCGGAGATGCACGATGCGCGAACGGAAGGTCTTGCCGAGAGGCTCGTTGCTGGGCGCCCTGTTGCTGTCGCTGCTGTGGGGCCCGGGCTGTGGTGACACTGGAGTGCTTCCCGCTGTCGAGGCGGGCCCTCCCGAGGAGGGGGCGGCGGAGGAACTGGACGGGGACTTCGTCGCGGTGCCCCGGACGGTGGGCGCGGAGGTGAAGCGCCAGGCGGAGCAGAAGCTGGAGGGCGTGGTGGAGGACTCGGGCACGAGCTTCTACCTGGCCATCCGCAAGAGCGAGCTGGGGCGGCGGTGGTTCCTGTCCGCGTACCTCACGCAGAACCACCCGGGGGGCGTCTACTACAACGCGGCCAGCTCGCTGGGCACGCGGGTGGTGAGCTTCAAGGAGCAGAACGGGAAGCTGTTCGTCCTGGACGTGGATGACCGCAAGGTCATCAGCGACGTGTTCGAGCCCCAAGTCCTGGTGGAGGCGTACCCCATCGTCACGGACCATGCGCCGTTCAACCGGCGCCGGGGCTCGGACAAGTACGTGCTCATCGACCCGGCGGCGGGGTTCAACCGCTTCGGGGTGATGGGGGACTTGAACGCGGGCCTGTCGCAGGCCCACTTCCAGGTGGAGCTGAGCTTCGCGCAGCGGCTGCGGCCCGTCGCCGATGGCGTCACCTTCGAGCAGGTCTTCACCGGCTACTCGAACCTGCCCGACGACCTGGCCCACTACTTCCTGGAGGAGAACCCGTTCCGCACGTCGGGCACGTTGAGCGTGGCGCTGCGGCGCTACCGGGAGAGCCCGGGCTACGTGCCCACGCCGCCGCCGGACGTGGAGCACTACTTCCTGAGCCAGGAGAAGCTGATTCCCAACACCGGCAGCTACACGGAGCAGGTGGCCTCCAAGTGGGCCATCTACCCGGGCATGACGCCCATCCGCTGGAACATCACCTCCAGCATCCTCACCGTGCAGAATGACCCGCGCTTCCAGGAGTACGACGTGGTGGGCGCGGTGAAGCGGGGCATCGAAAACTGGAACACGGCCTTCGGCTTCACGGCGCTGGAGGCGGTGGTGGCGGACGGCTCGCGCGACTTCGGCGACGACGACAAGAACTCCCTCATCTTCGACCCGGACCCGTGGACGCCGTTCGCCTTCGCCAACTGGCGCTCCAACCCGAACACCGGCGAGGTGCGGGGCGCCAGCGTCTACGTGAGCAACATCTGGCTGGAGACGGCGCACCTGGACTTCGAGGGAGACGTGGACGCGCTCGCCGCCGAGCGGCCCGTGCACCCGCTGCGCCTCACGTGGTCCGGAATGGGCGGCCAGTCCCTGTGTGACATGCGCAAGGAGGCCCGGGTGGCCAGCACCGAGGCCGCCGGACTGGCGCCGCCGGGCACGCCGCTCACCAAGAAGCAGAAGGTGGAGGCCCGCCTCACCCAACTGGTGCTGCACGAGATTGGGCACACGCTGGGGCTGCGCCACAACTTCGCGGGCTCCAACGTGTACGACGGCAGCGCCGCCGGACTGCGCTCCAGCTCGGTGATGGACTACACCTCGGACCTGGACAGCGTGTACGGCGACATGCCGGGGCCGTATGACGTGCAGGCGGTGCGCTACCTCTATGGCCTGTCACCGGACCTGCCCACGTATGACTTCTGCACGGACCCGGACACGCGCGTCGACCCCACGTGCAACCGGTATGACCGCTTCGACGAGCCGCTGACGAAGTTCTACGTGCCCGCCTTGCACCAGGCGCTGGCTCAATTGACGGCCGCTTCATCGGCGATGTACCCGCGGCTGGCGTACCTCTTCAACACGAGCGCCAACTCGGTGTTCCAGTTCGTCCGGGCGGGGGATGCCTCGACGCAGGTGCTCGCGTACCAGCTCGCGCTGCAGACGGTGCGGCCTCCGCTGGTGGTGCCGCCGGGGGCGCCCGCGCTCCATGCGCAGCGCGCGGATGACCTCGCGCGGCGGCTCTTGTCCCGGCTGTATCTGGACCCGGCGGCGGAGCGGGGCGTGTTCGCCGCGAACCCGTCCAACGCCACGGCGCTGCTGTCCGCGGTGCTCACGGACGTGCAGGCGATTCTGTTGAACACGGATGGGGTGCGAGGCTACGCGTCGCGCAGGACGATGGTGGACATCCTGAAGGCGCAGCAGACGCTGGCGTCGTACTCCACGCTGGTGTCGGCTCGGGACACGCTCACCGCGCGGCTTCCGTCCCTGGGCGCGGATGACCGCTTGCAGACCGCGGACCTGATTGCCCGCATCACCGCCGCGCTGTCGCCGTACTACCGCTGACGCGGACAGACTTGGGGCTGGGAGCGGCCCGTGCGGTGTGGGCCGCTCCCGGTGCGGGTCGAACCCGGGCCCAGCCCGGGGGGCCGGTCAATGCCTTGCGGTGGGCGGTGCGGACGGTTGTCTTGATTTACTGGCGGGTGGCGGTGAGCCTGTCTTGCCTGTCTACGTCTGGTTTTTCAGGCAAGAGAGAAGACATGATGAAGGAATTCAAGAGCCCGCTCTGGTTGCTCCTGTTCTCGCTGATGCTGGCGCCCGATGCCTGGGCCTCGGGTGGCAAGGGAATGACGTGGGGGACGAGTGGCCACGCCGCCGGGGTGGACCATGTGGGGTGTCTGAATTGCAATCCCTATACGGGGGACATGGTGTGCTCGGCCGTGCTGCCCGTGCTGTGTATCAAGCAGGACGGCTCGCCTGTCCCGCCGGGCATCACCCCGGACTTCTACAATGGCTGGGCGAAGGGGAACATCGCCACCACCCTGCCCGTGTCGGGGACGTCCCTGACGAGCCTGGTGGTCGCAAACCAGATTTGCGCGAGTGCTTTCGGCACGGGGTGGCGCATGGCGGAGTTCCATGACGGCAGCGGCGGCTGGAGCTGGTTCGCCTATGGGAACGTGCGCTCTGACCTGCGCTACTGGACCTACATCAACGACCAGAATGGCAACTGCTGGAACCCGTAGTCCTTCACGGGGGAATCGGGGCGGCGCGCGAGCACCCTGCGCGCCGCTCCCGACGAAGGCCGCTACTCGACGATGACCAGCTTGGCGTTGTTCTCCACGGTGGTGCCTTCCTTGGCGAACAGCTCGGTGACCTTGCCCGCCTTGGGGCTCTTGAGCTCGTTCTCCATCTTCATGGCCTCCACCACCACCAGGCCCTGGCCTTCCTTCACCTCGTCGCCCACCTTCACCAGCACCTTCACCACCTTGCCGGGCATGGGCGCGGTGACGAGCTGCTTGCCCTCCACGGAGAAGGCGGCCGTGCCCGCGCGCAGCCGCAGCCGGCGCTCGTCCGCCACGTCGAAGCGGCTCACCTGCCCGCGCAGGAGCACGCCGACCTCGTCGCCGCTCTCCTCGAACTCGGCGCTGTAGGACTGGCCGTCCACCAGCATGCTCATGGTGCCGTGCTCCAGCGCCAGCGCGTCCACCTGGTAGGTGACGCCGTTGACGGTCAGCTTGTACCTGTCGCCCCCGAGGGCCTCCAGGTCCACCGGCACCGCTTCCTTCTGTCCCTGCTGCTTCGTGAAATAGCGCATGGAAGTCTCGTGAGCTCGGGGGTGGGGTTACCGGCGGCGGGAGCGCAGCGCCAGGCGCCACGGGCTGATGCGACCACTGCTCGCGTCGGCCGCGTCCGCCTTGCCGCCGGGCAGCTTCTTGGCGCGCTTCGTGTCGCGCTGGTGCGCGTACACCGCGCTGGCCAGCAGGGCCATCTCGCTCAGCTTCGGGTCCTCCACGCCTTGGAGCGTGGTGTGCTCGCGGCCGAGGAAGCCCGTGTCGTAGTCGCCCTCGATGAACTCGGGGTGCGCGAGAATCGCGCGCAGGTAGCGGATGTTGGTGGTGATGCCCTTCACCACGTACTCGGACAGCGCGCGCTGGGCCCGGGCAATCGCCTCGCGCCGCGTGGGGGCCCACACGGACAGCTTGGAAATCATCGGGTCGTAGAAATTGGGCACCGTGTAGCCGGGGAACACGCCCGAGTCGTCGCGGACGTTGGGGCCGCCCGGCACGCGCAGGTACGTGATTCTTCCCGGGCTGGGCATGAAGTTGCGCGACGGGTCCTCCGCGTACACGCGCACTTCAATCGAGTGGCCACGCGGCGTGGGCGCCTCCAGGAGCGGCAGCTTCTCACCCTCGGCGACCTTGATTTGCAGCGCGACGAGGTCCAGCCCCGTCACCCACTCCGTCACCGGGTGCTCCACCTGGAGGCGGGTGTTCATCTCCAGGAAGTAGAAGTTGCGGTGTACGTCGACCAGGAACTCCACCGTGCCGGCGCCCACGTAGTTGACGGCCTTGGCCGCCTTCACCGCGACCTCACCCATCTGCGCGCGAAGCTCCGGCGTGAGGATGGGGCTGGGCGTCTCCTCGACGACCTTCTGGTGCCGACGCTGCGCCGAGCACTCGCGCTCGTTCAGGTGGATGACGTTGCCGTGCGTGTCGGCGAACACCTGGATTTCGACGTGGTGTGGCTTCTCGAGATACTTCTCGATGTAGACGGCGTCGTTGCCGAAGGAGTTGAGCGCTTCGCTCTTGGCGGAGCGCCACGCGGACTCGAAGTCGCCCATGCCTTCCACGCGGCGCATGCCCTTGCCGCCACCGCCGCCGGCGGCCTTGAGCATGATGGGGAAGCCAATCTTCTGGGCGTACTCGCGGGCCTCGGCCTCGGTGGCGATGGGCTCGGTGCTGCCCGGGACGACGGGCACGCCGACCTTGATCATGTTCGCGCGGGCGCGGGTCTTCTCGCCCATGGCGTCCATGGCGGAGGCGGGCGGGCCGATGAAGGTGATGCCGGCCTCTTCACAGGCGCGCACGAAGGAGGCGTTCTCCGAGAGGAAGCCATAGCCGGGGTGGATGGCGTCCGCGCCGGAGGCCTTGGCGGCGTCGAGGATGCGCTGCTGGACCAGGTAGCTCTCGCGGGAGGGCGGCGGCCCGACGAAGAAGGCCTGGTCCGCGGTGCGGACGTGCAGGGCGGAGCGGTCTGCTTCCGAGTACACCGCCACCGTGGCGATGCCGAGTTCCTTGCAGGTGCGCATCACCCGGATGGCGATCTCGCCGCGATTGGCGACGAGCACTTTGCGGATCTTGGGCATGGCCGCCCGTCTACCACGGGCCGACCCGTTTTGCGTGGGTTGGATGGGGTCCTCCTCCCGCCCCTGGGACGGGGGCAACCCACCCCCTGAGTGGCTCGTGGGGCGCGCCGGGGATGCGGTAGGCTGCACGGCGGGGCCGTACAGGAAACACTCTCCATGCACTCGTCGTCCGTCGTTCCCTCCCGGCTCTTCACGCTGGGAGGTGGGGCCCTGCTCGCCGTGTGGCTCCTTCTGTCCGCTTGTCAGCGGTCGTCCGAGCCAGCGGTGCCGACCGGGGTCTCCCTTCCGCAGCCGGCCTCCGCGGTGTCCGCCCCATTCGACGTGATGGGTGTCGTCCGGCGTGTCGGGCTCTCCTTCAAGTCCGAGGGCACGCGCTTCGTCGGCGCCCAATCCACATATGCCGTGGAGGTGGGCGGGGGCACGGTGACGTTCATGCCCGGACTCGCAGGTCTCCAGAAGTCCGTGGGGGCGGGCTTGTCGCTGGAGACGGTGAGCCTGGGGCGTGGGGCGCGAGGGCCGCTGCCGGCGGCGCGCATGGAGGCTCTGGAGGATGGTGGGCTTGTCCTGCACAGGGGCTCGGTGAGGGAGCTGCTCCGCAACACCGAGGTGGGAGTGGAGCAGTCGTGGGCGCTCGCGGAGAAGCCCATGGGAGAAGGCCCGTTGGTGGTGCGAGTGCGCGCGCGAGGCCAGCGCTTCGCACGCGCATCGGAAGCGGGCCTGCACTTCGCGCCCGAGGGCGGTGGTCCCGGTGCGCGCTATGGGCTGGCGACGTGGGTGGATTCGCGGGGTGTTCGCACGCCGCTGCCCGCGCCCCGCTTCGAGCGCGGCGAGGTCGTGCTGGAGGTTCCCGCATCGCTGCTGGAGTCCTCCACGTATCCCGCCGTGCTGGACCCGCTCGTCTCGCCGGAGTCGGAGGTGGGGGAGCCGCTGCCGGGGCCGACGACGGGCGCGCAGCAGGAGCCCCGGGTGGCGTTCGACGGGACGAACTACCTGGTGGTCTGGCAGCACTCGGAGACACCAGACTTCGTCTCCGGTTCCCTGTGGTCCATCCGCGCCGCGAGAGTCTCCCGGACGGGGCAGGTGCTGGACATGGTGGGCTTCGTCGTCTCCAGCGACGTGGCCTCCGCCGAGCGCGATGAGCAGGAGCCCTCGGTGGCATTCAACGGGACGGATTACCTTGTCGCCTGGACGACGGGCTCCATGATTCGCGCGTCGCGCGTCTCGACCTCGGGCGTGGTGCTGGACCCCAACGGCATCACGGTGCTTCACGGTGCTGGAAAGCGGGGCGCGCCGACGGTGGCCTCGGACGGTCAGGGCTTCCTGGTGGTCTGGCGTGACGATGAAATGTATGGCCCGTCCACGGCGGGAATCCACTCCAAGCGGGTGTCGGGCGCGGGGGCGGTGCTGGACAGCACGGCGCTGACCCTCACGACCGGAGCCCTCAGCAAGGCACGGCCCGCGCTCGTCTTCATCCAAGGACGCTACCTGGTGGTCTGGGAGACGTCCTACTCCAGTGCCACCAGCGACTTGATGGGGCGCACCCTCTCTCCTCAGAACACGGTGACGGCGTCCTTCACCGTCACGTCAGCGGCGGGGAATCAGCGTCGACCGGCGCTGGCCAGCTACGGGACGGGAGTGCTGGTCGTCTGGGAGGACCTGCGTGGCGCGCGGCAGGTGTATGGCGTTCGCCTGGCTCCGGATGGAACCCGTCTGGATGTGGCGGACCTGCCCCTGGGGGGAACGTCCCTGGCGTACCCGCTGTGGCTCGCGGCGGCGTTCGACGGAGTCAATGTCCAGGTGGCCTGGACGGAAGAGCGGTCCAGTATCGAGAGCACCCAGGTGAAGGGGTTCCGAGTGAGTCCCGCGGGGACCCGGCTCGATATCGCCTCGGGGGTGGTCCTGGGCAGCGCCACCCAGTTTGTCGGCCCGCCCGCGATGGCCTCGGATGGAGAGCAGGTGCTCCTGACCTGGGCGGACCGCGTGTATGGGATGGCCGATGTTTGTGGCACGCGAGTGGGACGGGATGGCGTCGCGCGGGACGTTCCGCCGCGCATCCTCTCCCTGTCGTTCAACGGCGAGGCGCAGCCCTCGGTGGCCTTCAACGGTGAGGTCTACCTCGTGGTCTGGCGTGACGTGCGCGGGGGCGAGTACAACATCTACGGCGCCCGGGTCGAGCGCTCCGGTAGGGTGCTGGACCCGACGGGCCTGCCCATCGCGCGGAATGCCGGAGCCAAGATCGATCCGGCGGTGGCCGCCAGTGCCACGGAGTTCTTCGTCGTCTGGGCGGACTACCGGGATCGCAATTCCGGGTGGGACATCTTCGGAACCCGGGTGCGCAAGGATGGGGCCGTGGTGGACCCGACGGGAATCCTCCTGAGCGCGCCGAGCACCAACGACGAGATGGATCCTCAGGTGGCCTCGGATGGCCGAGGCTTCCTGGTGGCGTGGACCCGCTACAACTCCATCAGCAACTCCGCGCGTGGGGTGTTCGTGCGGGACGGCGTCGTCGGAGCGCCCATTACCTTCTCCTCGGCTGGGGGCGTACATGACGTGGCGTTCCTGGGGCAGCAGTACCTGGTGACGTGGATGGGGGGATGGAGCGCCATGGGGACTCGGGTGTCGAACACGGGTGAGGTGTTGGATGTCGGAGGGCGCCTCCTCGTCACCAGTCCGGGCAGGATTGCCAGCCTGACGCTCGCGGGGCGCGGGCAGGGAGGCGGGTTGTTGGTGTGGCATGACTCGGTCTCGCAGTCGTTGAACGCCGCGCGCCTGACGGAGGAGGGGGAGGCGCTGGAGCCGGAAGGATTTCGAGTCTCGAGCGGGGTGCCCCTCATGCTCAGAGGTGACAAGGACTTGCGAGTTGCGTTCGATGGAACGAACTACCTGGTGGCGTGGCGCACGCCGACCGAGTTCCATGGTTCGGTGTATGGCAACCGCGTGAGCCAGGCGGGCGCGGTCCTGGATGGCGAGCGCTTCCTCATCGCCGACGACCCCCGGATTCAATACGGCCTGTCGCTTGCCTCGGATGGAGAGGGACAGACGCTGGTGACGTACAACCGTGCCGGGGTGCCGCCCCAGACGGAGCAGGTGAAGATGCGCTTCGTCCACTCGTTCCAGCAGGGGCGGGCGTGCGCGGTTGGCGGGGAGTGTGCCAGTGGCTTCTGTGTGGATGGCGTGTGCTGTGACAGCGCCTGCGGTGGTGGCCTCGCCACGGACTGTCAGGCCTGCGGTGTGGCGAGCGGGGGCGCGGTGGATGGGGCGTGTGGAGCCGTCATCGAGGTGAATCGGACGTGCCGGGCTTCGGCGGGCGTCTGCGACGTGGCCGAGGTGTGTGACGGCATGGCGCTGGAGTGTCCCGAGGACATGCTCGCGGCGGATGGCGCGGCGTGCGACGACGGCAATGCCTGTACGCGAAGTGACTCGTGCCACGCGGGTGCATGCACTGGAGCGGACCCGGTGATGTGCGGCGCGAGCGATGCCTGCCACGCGGAGGGAAGCTGCAATCCGTCCACGGGCGCGTGCTCGAATCCGGAACTCGAGGATGGAAGTGCGTGTGCGGGCGGCGCCTGCGAGTCCGGCGTGTGCGTGCCCACGCCTGATGCGGGCAGTGCTCCGGACGCGGGTACCGAACAGGATGCTGGCGCCCAGGACGCAGGAGCCTCCGACGCGGGAACCACACCTGACGCGGATTCGGGCTCATCGCCTCGGGACTCAGGTACCGAGTCTGATGCCGGTCCTTCTCTCGACGCGGGGACGAGTGACTCGGACGCCGGCACCGGGTCCGACGCGGGTTCTTCTCTCGACGCGGGCCCGGGGAACTCCGACGCGGGTTCATCACCCGGGGACGTTCCACCTCCGGAGGAGACGATGGGCTGCGGCTGCGGCGTCCCCGCCGGCTCCTCGAACCTGGGCTTGTTGACGCTCCTCGCGGGCGCCGTGCTCCTGCGCGCCGCGCGTCGTCGTCACCGGTGACACGCGGTCTCGCTCTTCGCCCTTCCGTGTCCTCACGGTCCGGAAGGGGGGGTGATTCGCCGTCTGTCGCGGACCTACTTCCGGGCGCTGCGGTACTGCTCCATGTAGGCGCGTGCCTGGGTCAGCTTGGCCTCGACGAACCGGTCATCATCGTCCGGCTCCGGGGGCTTCGTGGGAGGGGCGTTCGTCTCCCCGCCGAAGTCCACCGCCGCCGCCAGGAGGTTTCGCGCGGTGTTGCCGCCGCCGAACATCCGCGCCAGCAAGCCCGTCTCCACGTCCAGCCAGCGAGCAGCCTGGCGCATGACGTCCAGCACCTCGCCCTCCACCGCCTTGGCGGGGCGGCCCGGGCCACTCACGCACGTGCGGGCATAGCTGTGCTCCCGGTCCACGAAGATGCCCAGCACGCGCTCCCGGAAGTCCTGGGACAGCGCCTGCGACATGGCGTCGAGCTGCTCCTCCAGGAAGGGCTGCTCGGACTTGCGGGCCTTGCGTCCGGGGGCGGGGGGCAGGGCCACCTCGGCGGCGTGCCAGCCCGTCTCGGCCAGCCCCTCCGGAGGGGCTTCCACCCACTTCACCTCCGGCACGGGCAGGTCCACCGCCTCGCAGACGCGTTTGAGCGTCTGACGCACGGCGGTGAGGTTTCCTTCGACGTCGGCGATAAAGAGAAGCAGTCGGCGGTGGGACAAATGGGGGTTCCTTTCCTGGCCACCTGAAAGCCCGCGCGACGCACGAGAATTTCCCGCGTCGCTTAAGCCTGCCTGCTCTCCAGCCGACGGAGAGCAGGCATCCAGGGGCCTGGAAGGAGTCTACAGCGGGATGTTCCCGTGCTTTCGCGGCGGGTTCTCCTGCCGCTTGTCTTTCAACATCTCCAGCGCCCGGATGACCTTGGTGCGGGTCTCCTCGGGCCGGATGACCTCGTCGATGTAGCCCAGCTCCGCCGCCTTGAAGGGGTTGGCGAACTTCTCGCGGTAGTCATTCACCAGCTTCGTGCGCTCCGCGGCGGCGTCCTGCGCCTTGAGCAGCTCGTTGCGGAAGATGATGTTGACGGCGCCCTCGGGCCCCATGACGGCGATTTCCGCGGTGGGGTAGGCGTAGTTGATGTCCGCGCGGATGTGCTTGGACGCCATGACGTCGTACGCGCCGCCGTACGCCTTGCGGGTGATGATGGTGATTTTGGGGACGGTGGCCTCGGCGAAGGCGTACAGCAGCTTGGCGCCGTGGGTGATGATGCCGCCCCACTCCTGGTCGGTGCCGGGCAGGAAGCCGGGCACGTCCACGAAGGTGATCAACGGGATGTTGAAGCAGTCGCAGAAGCGCACGAAGCGCGCGGCCTTCACGCTGGCGTCGATGTCCAGCACGCCGGCGAGGAACGCGGGCTGGTTGGCGACGATGCCCACGCTCTTGCCGTTCATCCGCGCGAAGCCGATGACGATGTTGCGCGCGAAGTGTTCCTGCACCTCGAAGAAGTGCTTGTTGTCGACGACGGCCTTGATGATGTCCTTGATGTCGTAGGGCTTGTTGGGGTTGCTCGGGACAATCGTCTTGAGCGACTCCTCGGCCCGGAACGGGTCGTCGTCACACGGCTGGGCCGGCGGGTCCTCCTGGTTGTTGGAGGGCAGGAACGAGAGCAGCTCGCGCGTCATGACGATGGCGGCCTGCTCGGTCTCCGCGGCGAAGTGCGCCACGCCGGACTTCTGGTTGTGCGTCAGCGCGCCGCCCAGCGACTCCTTCGACACCTCCTCGTGCGTCACCGTCTTGATGACGTCCGGGCCGGTGATGAACATGTACGAGGTGTCCTTCACCATCATGATGAAGTCCGTAATCGCCGGCGAGTACACCGCGCCGCCCGCGCACGGCCCCATGATGAGCGAAATCTGGGGCACCACGCCGGAGGCCAGGGTGTTGCGCAGGAAGATGTCCGCGTAGCCGGCGAGGCTCTCCACGCCTTCCTGGATGCGCGCGCCGCCGGAGTCGTTCAGACCGATGACGGGCGAGCCCACGCGGGTGGCCATGTCCATGATCTTGCAGATCTTCTGGGCATAGGCGCCGGACAGCGAGCCGCCGAAGACGGTGAAGTCCTGGGCGAACACGAAGACCTGGCGGCCCTCGACGGTGCCGTAGCCGGTGACCACGCCGTCGCCCGGAATCTTCTTGTCGCCCATGCCGAAGTCGGTGGAGCGATGGGTGACGAACTTGTCCAGCTCGGTGAAGGAGCCGGGGTCGAGGAGCAGGTCGATGCGCTCGCGGGCCGTGAGCTTGCCGGCCTCGTGCTGTTTGGCGATGCGGTCGGCACCGCCACCCAGCTCGGCCTGCTTCTCCATCTGCTGGAGGCGTGCGCGGAGGGGGTCCTTCTCGGAGGTCTCGTCCATGGGCCGCCCTCTAGGAGCCTGTCGCGGTAATCGCAACGAGGGCTTGCCCTGCCGGGGATGAGGAGGCTCAATGTCCGGCATGAGCAAGAAGTTCCGCCCCTGGAATGTGCAGCAGGACTTCCTGCTGCCGCCCTCGC
>NZ_JABXEM010000082.1:0-38373 GCF_013372595.1 Myxococcus sp. AM011 | reverse complement strand
ACGCCCACCCCAACCGCCCACCACATGCAACTCGAAGTCGCGGTCCTCCCGCCTGCTCCTCACGAGGATGGCGGTGCCGTCCAGGTGCGCCAGCGTCAGGGGTTCCGAGGCGCCACCTGCCCGCCCCCAGTCGTGCACCGCCGACAGCGCCAGCGTGTAACGCGAGGACTGACGAGGCCGACCGAAGAGGACGTGTTGCACATCCAGGGACACCTCCGCGCCCGCCAGCCGCGCGCCCAGCACATCCGAGGCGAAGGCTTCCGCGTACACCGGTCCCAACCTGCCCGTCGCCACCGCACCGGCGGGGTGGTAGTCCGGGTTGCCACGGTTGTTGTACCGGCGCACCAGGTGTCCGGACAGCAACGTGTAGGACTCCAGGGCGCCCACCCACAAGAAGTTCGGCGCGTCGCCGCCCACGGTGAGGAGGCGCACCACCTGCCCCCAGTCAGACAGCGTGTCCCAGTCTTCCTTCCTCACCGGGCCGGCGTCTTCTCCGCCGCCCCACAGCCGCAGCCGCACCGGTGCCCCCAGGTTGAGGCGGAACGTCCCGCGCTTCGCCATTCGCACGGTGGGCTCCAGTTGCACGAAGCCCTCGTCCTCCCGCGCGCCGCGTCGTGGCAGGAGCGTCAGCGACGTCGCTTCCATGCGCAGCAACCGCGTCCACCGCGAGCCCACCTCGGTGATATCTGCTGCTGAAGGGTCCTCCTTGGGGGCAAGCTCACCATCCTCGGAGGCCGGTTCGAGCGGTGCTTCCTCAGCCCGCTCGATGGAGGGGGCGTCTCCTTCCGGCACGGCCCGGGGCGCGCCGATTTCCTCCGCCCACGCCACTCTGGGTAGGAGCAGCAGCAACACCACGGTCCAGCTTCGACGCATGAACATCGATGCCCCTTGTGCCTGCCCCAGCAGGGGACGGGAAAAGACAGAGGTTCCCTGGCCGGTCCGACACGACGTCGGGCGGCGGACGGATGCACGAATTGGAGAGAGCCGCTGACCGCCTGACCGGGTCAGGTCACCTTTGTGCGATTCGAGCGCCGTGACGGACCGGGGTCATTGAATCGCAGGCGGAACCCGACTGCGCGGGCGTGGTTGCCGCTGCGAATCCAGACACCGAGAGGTGTCCTGTCCTTCATCGGCACGACGACGGTGTTCGGCACGCCGGTGGACATCACCCTGGCGGAGCTGGCGATTGAGTCGTTCTTCCCGGCGGACGCGGCGACGGGGGAGCTTTTGCGCGAGGCCGCGGCCGACGCGGCTCGACACACCGACGCCTGAAAAGAGGGACGCCCCGTTCCGGCCATAGGGTAACCGGAGCGGGGCGCGGGGTGTGGCGACCGCGACTACAGCGTGGGGGTACCCACGCGATTGCTGCAGTACGCATTGGTGCCGCACGTGGTGCCGACGCTGGTGTACCAGGCCGTCATGCGGGTGCCGTACTGACGGTTGTCCGCGTGCACGTGCGCGCCGGTGCTGTTGCCCGTGGAGCCCACGAGGCCGAGCGCGCAGCGGTCACACGTCTTGGAGCCGGAGGACACGTTGGAGTTCAGGTGGAGCTGACGGAAGTCCCAGCCGGTGGCGCCGGTGACGACGTAGTAGTTGCCCGCGCCGCCGTTACACGTGGTGCCTCCGCTGCAGTTGTTCGCACAGCCGCCGTAGTAGGCGTAGTACCGGCTGACGTTGATCATCCCCCGGTGGTTCCACTCGCCGCACGTGCCGTTGCTCATGTCGAGCGCGTTGTGGCTGCTGCCCGAGCACGAGTAGTACGTCGTGGAGCCCACGCGAGCGGCCGTGTCACAGATGGCGCCCACCGCCGTCGCGGACAGCGCGCTGGTGGTCCATCCCGCCACGGTGAGGGCCACCGTGGCCAACATCCACTTCATTGCCTTCATGAAAAACCTCCTCTGGGTTGTGTCGCTGCGGCACTGCGGTGATGCAGGGGTCACCTCCGCAGCCGCTGCTTCTCGCGCAGCAGCAGGTGCCACTCCTGGAGGTTGAGCTTCAGCGCGGACAGCCACGCGTCGATTTCCAAGTCCATGCTCGCGTCCACGCCGCGCAGCGACTCCAAGAGCGGCCGCGCGGAGGCCTGACCCAGCCGGGCGATTCCCTCCAGCGCCGCCTTGCGCACCGCCGGATTCGCGTCACGTCGGAAGGCCTCCTCCAGCGAGCGCCGCGCCCCCGCCGATTCGGCTCCCGGCACGCCGCCCAGCGCCGTGGCCGCCGCCGCGCGCAGGCTCGGGTCCTCTGATTTCAGATGCCCGGTGACGCGCTCCACCGCCTCGTGGCCCACGGCCTCCATGGAAATCTCGCCCAGGAGCTTCGCCGCCACCGCCGGGTCCTCCGTCGAGGTGGCCACCGACACGGCCGTCTCCGACACCGCGCGGTCATGGCCCGAGTACACCTGCGCGCTCTCTTCAATCAGGTTGTCGGCCACGGCCCGGCGCACCTCGGGGGACGCGTCCCGCGCGAGCTGCTCGTACGTCACCACGCCGCCGTTCTTCGCCATGAACTCCACGGAGGGCGTGGCCCTCAAGGCGCGCACCGCCGCCGCGCGCGCGGCCGGGTCCGCGTCTCCAGCGGCTCGCGCGAGCAGGGGCTGCACCAGCGTGGGTGACTCGGCGTGGCTCGCCTTGGTGGCCAGCGCCGCGCCCAGGGCCTCCAGGACCTCCGGCTCGCGCTCCCGTTCCAGCGCGGCCTGCAGCTCCGCGACGGGCAGGGCCAGCGCCGCCTCGCGCAGCCGCACCTTCACGTAGCGCCGCAGCGCGGGCGAGCCGTCCTTCAGCGCCGCGCGCACGTCCACCAGCATCGTCTCCACCGTGCACGTGGACGGCGTCAGCAGGGGCGGGGCCGCGCTCGCGGACAGCGCGCCGGACATCAGGGCCGACACCAGCAGCGCGCGCGCCAGGTGCCTCCTCACGAGGGCGTCCATCAGTGCGGCGCTCCTTCCTCGACGAGGCACGCGTGGTGCTCGCCCTTGCCCAGCCAGATGCGGGCGAAGTCCACCGTGCCCGAGGCGTAGAGCTGCTCGAACTCCGCGTAGTCGCGCTGGAAGCGCGGGTCCTTCGCGGCGAACCTCGCCAGCAGCGGCAGCGCCTGCTCACCGGCGGCGCGCACGGCGAAGCGGAAGATGGCCCAGCGCACGCAGACGTCGTGCTCCTTATCGAAGGCCGCCTCGTAGATTTTCAGGGCCTCCTCCGGCTCGCGGGTGACGCCGAGTCGGAAGGCGGCCATCTCCCGCACGTCGCGCTCGCGGTCCGTGGTGAGGATGCGCTTCAACTCATCGAACGACTCCGAGCCGATGAGCGGGTTGGAGTACGACGGCATCTCCAGCGCGAGCAGCCGCACCGCCATGTCATCCGACTGTCCGGCGATGGAGAGCAGCTCCTTCCAGTACGGGGCATGGGTGCCGGTGCGCTCGAAGTCCTCCTTCATCACCCGGCCCAGGGTGCGCGTGGCCACCCACGCCGTGGAGTCCACCGTCTCGTCCAGCGCCACGGCCTTCAGTCGCGCGAGGTCGCCGGGGGACAGCCGACGCTGCGTCTCCAGTGCGTCCAGCGCCGCCGAGCGGTTCTGCAGCGGCATGCTCTTGTCCTCGCCCAGCTTCAGCAGCGCCTCCGACACCTTGGCGTCATGCACGGCCGGCGCGGCCTTGAGGGCATCCATGTAGAGCCCCAGCTGCGGAGGACTGGCTTGCTTCGCCCACTCGATGACTTGGAGCGCGCGTCCCGCGTCCTGGCCCACCAGCTCCGTCAGGCGCTCCTGGAGGTACGCCGCCAGCAGGTTGTCCCGATTGCCCACCGCCACGGCCAGCGCCTCGCGCAGCGAGTCCAGCGTGGCCGTCTTGTCGAGCTGGCGCAGCCCATCCCAGCACCCCGGTATCGGGAGCTGCTCAATCGCGGGGGTCGGTTCAGTGGGAGGCGACGCGCCCGAAGGCGTGCCGACGAGGACACCGCTCGAGGTGGGTTGCCTCGCGGCACTCACGGAGTCGGTGCTGTCCGGGGAGGAAGGAGGTGTCCCGCGGAAGAGCAGCAGCGCGATGGCCGAGGCCACCAGCACCGCGCCCACCAGGGCCCAACCAGGCTTTCTGAAGGTCATCAGGAGAAAGTCGATACGTGGTTAAAATCTTGAATTCTTGATTACTTGGAAAGTGCGCGAAGGGCAACGCCTTTGTCACGGGTGCGTGCCGATGCCTGCTCCCCCCGAGAGCGGGCGCGGCGCGCGTTGAGGGGGCGGACATAGCTTTCCCGGGTGAGGTGGAGGTGAAGCCTCCCGTCACCGCCGAGGTCTGTCAGGGGGAGTCCCATGCACGAGCCGCCACCCGCCGCGACTGGAGAGGACGGCCGTGCGTCCTCACGCGGAGCCGTGCCCTGGCATGCCCTGCCGCCCGAGCGGGTATTCGAGCAACTGGAGAGCGGCGCGCAGGGGCTGACAGACGAGCAGGCGCGAGAGCGGTTGCTGCGCCACGGGCCCAACGTGCTGGAGCGCCAGAAGGGAGAAGGGCCGCTGCGGCTGCTCTGGCGTCAGGTGAACAGCCCGTTCATCTGGGTGCTCATCGTCTCCGCGGTGCTCGCGGTGGTGATGGGGAAGGTGACGGACGGGCTGGTGGTGGCGGCGGTGGTGGTGCTCAACACCGTCATCGGCTTCGTGCAGGAGTTCCGTGCGGGCAAGGCCATCGAGGCGCTGAGCCGGATGGTGCCGGAGAACGCCACGGTGGTGCGTCACGGAGACAAGCGCGCGGTGCCGGCCGCGGAGCTGGTGCCGGGTGACGTGGTGGAGCTCGCCTCGGGCGACAAGGTGCCCGCGGACATGCGGCTGGTGTCCTCCCGCAACCTCCAAATCGAGGAGGCCGCGCTCACGGGCGAGTCGGTGCCCGCGGCGAAGCAGCCCTCGGCCGTCGAGGAGGACGCGGAGCTGGGCGACAGGACGAGCGTCGTCTTCGGAGGCACGCTGGTGACGTCCGGCGCGGCCACGGCGGTGGTGGTGGCCACGGGCGGTGCCACGGAGCTGGGCCGAATCTCCGAGATGCTCCGCGAGGCGACGGACCTCCAGACGCCGTTGACGAAGGCGCTCGCGAGCATCGCCAAGGTCATCACCGTGGCCATCCTCGTCGTGTCCGTCCTGCTGCTCGGCGTGGGGTTGTGGCGCGGCTATGACCTCAGTGAGGCCGTGGTGGTGGCGATTACGCTCGCGGTGGCGGCGATTCCGGAGGGCCTGCCCGCCATCGTCACCATCGCCCTGGCCATCGGCGTGCAACGCATGGCGGCCCGGCGCGCCGTCATCCGCAAGCTGCCGGCGGTGGAGACGCTGGGCAGCACCACGGTCATCTGCTCGGACAAGACGGGCACGCTGACGCGCAATGAGATGACGGTGCAGGCGCTGTGGACGCCGACGGGGCGCTACACCGTCACCGGGGTGGGCTACGCGCCTCGGGGCGAGCTGCGCCGGGATGGGCCTCCGCTCAGCGCATTGCTGGTGCCCGAGGACGTGCGGGAGCTGTTGCTCGCGGGAGCGCTGTGCAACGACGCCGCGCTGCATGGACAGGATGGCGACTGGCGGATGACGGGAGACCCTACCGAGGGCGCGCTGGTCGTGGCGGCCCGGAAGGCGGGGCTCGGCGTGGACGAGGCCCGCGCGCGCTTCCACCGCTTGGACGCCATCCCCTTCGAGTCCGAGCACCAGTTCATGGCCACCCTGCATGACGACGGACGGGGCGGCCGCGTGCTGCTCCTCAAGGGCGCGCCCGAGGTCGTCCTGGCGCGGTGCTCACCGGGCGGCGCCGCGTCGCACGAGGAGGTCCTCGCGGAGGTGGAGCGGCTGGCGCGGCGGGGGATGCGCGTGCTGGCCGTGGCCTCGCGCGAGCTGCCGGAGGCGCGGGACCGTGTGACGCCGGAGGACGTGGAGGGAGGCCTGGAGTTGCTGGGGCTGGAGGGGATGATGGACCCGCCGCGCGAGGAGGCCATCGACGCGGTGCGCGCGTGTCACGAGGCGGGCATCGTCGTGAAGATGATTACGGGCGACCATCTGGCGACGGCGGAGGCCATTGGCGCGCGGCTGGGGTTGCACGAGCCGGGGACGCCCGGTGTCGCGGGCGCGAGGCTGGGCGCGCTGGACGATGAAGAACTGGCGGACGTGGCCGAACGCACGAATGTCTTCGCGCGCGTGGCACCGGAGCACAAGCTGCGGCTGGTGCGCGCGCTCCAGCAGCGACGGCACGTGGTGGCGATGACGGGGGACGGCGTCAACGACGCGCCCGCGCTCAAGCAGGCGAACATCGGCGTGGCGATGGGCATCACCGGTACGGCGGTGTCCAAGGAGGCGGCGGACATCGTCCTCACGGACGACAACTTCGCCTCCATCGCCGCGGCGGTGGAGGAGGGGCGGCGCGTCTACGACAACCTCATCAAGTCGCTGGCCTTCGTGCTGCCCACGAACCTGGGCCTGGCGCTCATCCTCCTGTGCGGCGTGGCCTTCTTCCCCATCCAGGACTTCGGCGGGGGGCCGGTGCCGCTGATGGCGATGCTGCCCACGCAGTTGCTCTGGATAAACCTGGTGGCCACGGTGTCGCTCGCGCTGCCGCTCGCGTTCGAGGCGCGCGAGTCGGACATCATGCGACGCAGGCCCCGGAGTCCGGACGCGCCGGTGCTCAGCCACTTCATCGTGATGCGCACGGGGCTCGTGGCCCTGTTGATGGCGGCGGGCGCCATTGGTTTGTTCCTCTGGGAGTACTCGCACGAGGTGCCGGAGGTGGGGCACGCGCGGGCGCTGGCCGAGGCGCAGACGATGGCGGTGAACACCGTCATCAGCTTCCAGATTTTCTACATGGTGATGTGCCGCACGTTGACGGGCTCGCTGCGCAAGGTGGGGCTGTTCAGCAACCCCTCCGTGTTCATGGGGATAGGGACGCTGGTGCTCCTGCAGCTCGCCTTCATGTACGTGCCCTTCATGCGGCGCATCTTCGGTACGGCGCCGCTGTCGCTGGAGGCCATTGGCCTGTCCGTGTTGGTGGGCGCGGTGGTGGTGCCGGTGGTGGGGCTGGAGAAGTGGCTGCGCGGGCGCAACAACGGGGGGCCGGTGGAGCACCCGCGCGCGCACGAGGACGACAACGAAGAGCACACGCCACCGCCAGGGCCTCGTCAGCGCCTGCCGGCGTGAGGGACTTCAGCGCGCCGTGCGGGAGGGACGCGCGGCGGCGTCCGGGAGCGCGGTGTCTTCCGGCTCGAAGACGATGTGGCAGCGGTCCAGCTTGGGGCCGCAGGCGTGGTCCAGGTCGGCGCGGGTGTCGCAGCCGGGGCGCTCCTCGCAGGTGTCGGGCAGGAAGGCCCAGACGAACTGGAGCACGTTGCCCCGGCGGCCCTCGGGCAGGGCGGCGAGGAAGTCCTCGCGGTACGTGTCGAACAGCCGCGCCAGGTGCACGGTGTCCCTGTCCAGACGCACGTGACGCTTGTCACCCACGAAGCGGCGGCTGGCCTCGTTGAGCTGCGCGTCGAGGTACTCGGGCTGGAAGTGGGAGCTGTCCATGCGCGGGCCGCCCCGGGTGGCGTGGAAGAGCGCGAGGTGGACGCGCGGGTCGGCGAACTCCCCGGACAGGATGCGATGGCGCAGCGACCACAGCGTCATCCGCCGGCCGCCGACGGGCCACGAGCGGGCCCAGAAGAAGCGCCCCGGCCACGGCTGCTCGACGCTCTCCAGATAGGGATACCCATCCACGACCTGCTGGAGCACGAGCGCGTGGTAGGTGTTGAGCCAGAACGCGAGCGCGTCCTCCGACGTGGGAAAGACATCCGGCCGGTTGTGCGGAGAGAACGTGGCGAGCGACGCGACGAAGCGGTCCAGGTCCGAGCGCTCCAGCCCCATGGAGGAGAAGTCCACGTCGCCGTCCGGCCGGACATGCCGGAGCACCTTCTCGAAGCCCTGGTAGTGGAAGGGCTCGTCGGCGGAAGGCACGGAGGCGGGGAGCAGGCCCTGCACGTACAGCGTCGCCAGTGCCGCCAGCATGCTCACGCTGGCGAAGAGCACGGCGGCCACCAGGTAGCGTCGTCGGGAGGGCAGGGGAGCGTCCACGCGGCGCGCAGCATAAACCACCGCGCGCTCCCGCGACGTGGCCCCACCTGGCTCCCGCTCGGTGACCTCACGCAAGTGTGCCCGCATCCCGTCCAGCAAGCCCCCGTCGAGCGTGGCCAGCGATGTGAGGGGCCTTGCCGGGGTCATGCAACCAGGGGGCTGCCGGGACGTGGACGACGGAGCTTCATCGGGCGTGCCCGTCCCACGCGGGCCTTTGGTCCAAGGCGCCCCCGCCTGCGCCCCCTCCCGCGAGTGACGCGACCCGTCCGCCTGTACTGTTTAATTAGGGATTGTTGCTTTCTCGCGTCTTGAGACAGAGTGCCTCCCCGAATCACGGGAGGGAGTCAGCTTTGTCCATACGTGTAGGTCTTGCTCGCGGGCTGTGTCTCGCGGTCCTGCTCATTGGCGCGGGGGCATTCGCGCAGGGCGTCTCGGTCATCACCGGCACCATCACCAGCGCGGATGACAAGCGCACGCTCGCGGACGCTGTCGTGACGGCGACGTCGCCGAAGCTGCAGGGTGAGCGCGTGGTCGTCTCGGACACGAGCGGCCTGTACCGGCTCGCCCAGCTTCCGCCGGGCACGTACACGCTGCGCGTGGAGCGCGAGGGCTTCGAGCCCTTCGTGCGCAGCGACATCGTCCTGCGGTTGGACCGCACCATCCGGGTCAACATCCAGCTGCTGCCCTCGTCCTTCGGCGAGGAGATTTCGGTCAGCGCGGCGCCCACGGTGGACGTCGGCTCCAGCACGACGGGCCTGAACGTGGACGCGGACTTCCTGCGCACCATGGCCGTCATCCGCCCCGGCACGAAGGGCTCCGCGTCGCGCTCCTTCGAGTCGCTGGCCGAACTGGCCCCGGGCGCCACGGAGGACCGCTACGGCGTGAGCGTCAGTGGCAGCAGCTCGCCGGAGAGCCAGTACGTGGTGGATGGCCTGTCCGTGAATGACCCGAGCGTGGGAACGCTGGGCACGCCCCTGTCCGTCGAGTTCGTCCAGGAGGTCAACGTCATCACCGGTGGCTACATGCCGGAGTACGGCCGCTCCACGGGTGGCGTGCTCAACGTCGTCACCAAGTCCGGCTCCAACGAGTTCCACGGCTCGGTGTTCGCGAACATGGCGCCCGGTGCGTTGCAGCGCAACGGCACGGTGGTCCGTCAGGAAGGCACCGTCATCTCCGCGCAGGGACAGCCGTGGAACCAGGGGGACTTCGGCTTTGATCTGGGCGGTCCCATCCTCAAGGACAAGCTCTGGTTCTACGTGGGCGTGGCGCCCTCGTTCAATCGCATCCGCGTGGACCGCCAGTTGAGCACGCTGGACTTCTGCACGGAGGTGGACCCGGCGGCTGGCTGCGCCGCGGTGGGCCAGCGCCGCAGGGACCCGGAGACGGGCTTCGGACAGGTGACGCCGATTGAAGGCTCGCAGACGACCCGCTTCGCCGACGAGCGGAGCATCCAGTACATGAGCAAGCTGACGTACCTCTTCAACCCGGACCACAACCTGTCGGTCTCCGTCTTCGGCACGCCGCGCTCCTCCGGCGGCGACGGCAAGTATGCCTTCAGCGACGACGGTGACCCGGAGGTCTGCGTGGGCCTGTCCTGCACCGGCTTCGTGCAGGGCTCCTACGACTCCATCGCCACCCGGCGCTCCAACGGAGTCATGGACATCGTCGCCAAGCAGTCCTCGTCGTTCTTCGACAAGAAGTTCCTCGTGGACGCGACGCTCGGCTGGCACCACCAGTCGGACAGCACGCTGCCGTCGGATGGCTCCGGGCTGGTGTCGGACACGGGCCTGGCCTCCCGGCCCAACATCGCCTGGCGCCGCACCCGCAACCCCGGCCCCCACACCATCACCGAGTTCGAGTCCCTGGTGGACCCGTCCGTCTGTGGCGCCACAGACGCCGAGCAGCGCCGCAACTGTCCCGTCACCGCCTACTCCACCGGCGGCCCCGGCACCATCAGCGAGCAGGAGCTGGACCGGGTCCAGGGCAAGGTGATGGGCACGTACCTGCTCCAGGCGTTGGGCCACCACATCGTCAAGGCGGGCTTCGACGCGGAGCGGATGAGCTTCTACAACAACCGAGCGCGCACCGGCGGCACGCCCTGGCAGGAGTGCACCGGCGGCGACTGCTTCTACACCCTCAACCAGTACGGCTACCTGGAGGGGCCGGACTCGCCGGTGTTCCTGGCCAGCAAGGAAGGCACGTCCACGTCGATGACGGTGGGCGGCTTCGTGCAGGACAGCTGGTCCATCATGGACACCGTCACTGTCAACGCGGGCCTGCGCTACGACGTGCAGACGCTGTGGGGCCTGGACGACAAGGTGGGCCTGCACCTGCCCAACCAGTGGTCGCCGCGCGTGGGCGCCGTCTACGACTTCACCCAGCAGGGCCGCTCCAAGCTGTTCGTCAACTTCGCGCGCTTCTTCGAGAACGTGCCGCTGGACATGGCGGACCTGTCCTTCCCGCAGCAGCAGCTGCTGTCGGCCACGTACGACTCGCCGCCGTGCAACCCCAATGACCGCAACTCGCTGGTGACGGACTGCGTGGCCAGCCGCAACCGCCAGCTCATCGGCAACCGCGAGAGCCCCAACCAGGCCTGGGACGCGCAGGGTGGAGACCGCGTGCCGGTGGACCCGAACATCCGCGCCCAGTCCGCGGACGAAATCATGGTGGGCGGCGAGTACGAGGTGCTGCTCGGCCGCTTCGGCCTGCAGTACACCCGCCGCCAGCTCAACGACGTCATCGAGGACATGAGCCGCGACGACGGCAACACCTTCTTCCTGGGCAACCCCGGCAAGGGGTACTCGGCCGACTTCCCGGAGGCGGTGCGCAAGTACGACGCGGTGAACCTGTACTACCAGAAGGGGTTCTCCAACGGCTGGCTGGCCCAGGCCAGCTACACGTGGTCCCAACTGCGCGGCAACTACTCCGGCCTGTTCCGCGCGGACACCGGCCAGCTGTCGCCCAACCTCACGCGCGACTTCGACCTGCTGTCGCTCACCACCAACCGCGACGGCCCGCTGCCTGGAGATCGCACGCACTCCATCAAGGTGTTCGGCGCGCGCGAGTTCCAGTTGACGAAGGGGACGAGCGTCAACATCGGTGGTGGCTACCGCAGCCGCTCCGGCACGCCGCTCAACTACCTGGGCGCGCACCCCCGGCGCAGCGGCTCGGAGACGTTCATCCTTCCGCGCGGCAGCGCCGGCCGGCTGCCCTGGGTCCACAACATCGACACCCACGTGGGCGTCAACCAGAAGCTGTCCCAGGACTACACGCTGAGCCTGTCGCTGGATGCGTTCAACCTCTTCAACTTCCAGCAGTACACCGCGGTGGACCAGACGCTGACCTTCACCCGCGTCTATGCGATTGAGCAGGGGGGAAAGCCGGCGGATTTGACGGCGTGCCTCACGGCCAACAACCCGGGCTGCAAGGTCATCTCCACGGCGACGAACCTGCCCATCACCACCTCCGACATCAACCCCAACTTCAAGCGCCCCACCGCCTACCAGGCGCCGCGCTCCATCCGTCTGGGCGCGAAGCTCAGCTTCTAGGCCCCCACCATGAAAGGACAATCACCCATGAAGACTCGTTGGATGGGATGGGGGCCAGGCGTCGCCGCGCTGGTTCTGCTCGCGGGCTGTGGCGTGGAGGACCCGGAGCCTCAGTGTGTCGTGGCGCGCGCGGTGAGCGATGGCTCCATCGGTTCGTTCGCCGCCGTGTACACGCTGTTGCCCGGACAGAATCCGGACCAGCAGTGCGCACAGCTCAAGCCAGAGTCGCTGGGCCTGCAGAAGTACTACAGCCAGGACCCCAACGCGCGGGACACCGTCGCCGTGCGCAGCGCGCGCCTGGGCAGGCTGCTGGAGGACTTCGACGAGCGGCCGGACCTGGACGCCTCGCACACGCCCTACTCGGTGGGCGCGTTCTCCAGCGAGGGCCCTGGCGAGGACCACTTCTGTGACGTGCCCACGCTGAGCCCCACGCGGCTGGAGGTGCCCGCCACGGAGACGCTGCCCGCGCAGAGCTTCCGCTACGAGTGGTCCAACCTGCGCATCTACAACACGCCTGGCATTCCGGGCACGCAGTTCAAGGCGGACCTGAGCTACACGGAGAACGGGTGCACGGCGACGTACCAGGCCAAGGGCATCTGGCCGGTGGTGGGTTGTGCGACCGGGGGCAAGCCGGACGAGGCGAAGTGCGACCCGTACGCGGACTACTCCGTGGGCCGCCTGCGCGGCTCCGGCATCAACCCGCTGTTCCCCGTGAAGTGCGACCCGGACGCGCTCATCTGCGTGCTCACGGGTGACGTGCCGTCCGACGAGACGCCCTGAGCCGTGGTGTGGAGCGGGCCCCTTCCGCTGTCTCGAGCGGAGGGGTGCCCGGGGCTCACTGGAGCGGGGTGGACTTCAGGTCCACGCCGGAGACCGCGCGCCAGCGTCCCAGGTCCTGCGTCTCCTCGGGGTCGACCTTGAAGGTCCCCTCGGTGGCGTACCGGTTCCGGTCCATCTTCAGGCCGGGCCGGTGCTTGCCCAGACGCACCAGGTTGCGGCCCTGGATGACGTTGCCACGCACCGTCAGGTCCTCGCTGGGAGCGCCGTTGGAGCCCAGGCCGAGCATCATCCCGTAGCCCTCCGCGTTGGCGATGGTGTTGTCCACCACCTCCACGCCGCGCGAGTTCTCCACGCGGATGCCCGCGCCGTCGCTCCCGCCGCTCTGGGTGATGTTCCGGATGTCATTGCCGCGCACCACCACATTCACGGGGCTGGGCTGGTTGCCCTCGCGCGAGCCGCCCACGGAGATGCCTCGCCCCGCGTCGGAGATGCGGTTGTCCTCCACGCGCACGTCGCGCGCGGAGAAGTGGATGACGACGGCCTCGCCCGCGGAGGTGGGCGACTTGCGGAAGCCGTACATCGTGTTGTCACGGATGACGACGCCCTGACACGTCTTGATGTCCACGGCGTTCTCGTCGTTGTCGTGGAGTTGGTTGCCTTCGATGAGCACGTCGCGCGCGACGGCCTGGCCCTTGTGCTCGGGCAGCAGGCACTGCACGGAGTCGCCGGAGTTGCCGTGGATGTCATTGCCGCGCACGGTGATGTTTCGCGACGTGGCCTGGATGACGACGCCGTGCGAGTCGCCCTTGGGGCGCCTGCGGAAGTCGTGGATGTGGTTGTTGTCGATGAGGACGTCCCGGGCGCCGCCGTGGGTGCTGACGCCGCCGCCCAGCGTGCCGTGGTGGATGTCGCAGCCGGTGAGCCGCGCGCCGGTGGTGTTGCCCTCGAAGATGACGGCGAAGCGGGGCTGACCGCGCACGTCGATTTCGAAGCCCTCCACAATCCAGTGGGGCTTGCGCACCTGCACCAGCGTGCCGCCGCGCGCGGCCGGGACGATGCGAGGCTTGCCCTCGCCCAGCAGGGTGATGGGCGCGTTCGCCCGGCCTTCCTTCACGGCGGCGCCGTCGATGAGCACGCCTTCCGCGTACTCGCCGGCCTGGACACGGATGACCTCGCCGGGGCCCGCGCTCCGCACCGCGCGGCCGATGGTGCGCAGCGGCGCCGCCTTCGTCCCCGGCGCGGAGTCCGAGCCCGACGGACTCACGTACCACTCGCGCGTGAAGTGCCTGGGGCGGCTCGGGGTGTGCTGCCGTGAGGCAGGGGTACTCGCCTGGTTGCCCTGTGTCCGGGCGGGCACGAGCGGGCCAGACGCCCATGCGGGGCCCAACGCCCACAGCGCACAGGCAAGTCCCCATCCCAGTGTCAGCTGGCTGACCCTCATCCCCATCCCCTCCCCGCGAGACGAACCCCGCTCCCCAAGGTGCGCACGATGGCGCGCCTGGGAAGCGGGGGGAGGGGCCCTTCATCGTCCTCCGAGGTTCAGGGAGGCGCGGGCGTCTTGAACTCGGGGATGAGCTCGCCGGTGAGGCGGATGCTCTTGAGGACGGCCTCGTGCGAGAGGGCGCCCACCTGGTGGAAGGACATCAGCGCGTCGATGCCCAGCGACTCGTAGCGCTTGAGGCCCTGCCGCACCTGGTCCTTCGTGCCGACGATGAGCGAGTCCTGCGCGCTCAAGACTTCCCAGACCTGCTCGTGCGGTACCTCCTCGCCGGACATGATGCGGCCGAGGATGCGCTGGGCCTGGGACACGGGCGCGTTCGGGTCCTTGCCGCGCAGGTACTGGCCGGTCAGGCCACCGCCCGCGGGGTCCTTGGCGAGCGCCTCCAGCTCCGCGGCCGTCCTGACGAAGAGCTCCTTGGCCTCGAAGAAGGTGAAGGAGCCGTTGGTGTACCAGGCCGCGGCCTGGGCGGCGCCGTTCTCCATGGCCTCGCGCTCCGAGTCCGCGCAGTGCACGAAGGTGAAGAAGGCCACCTGGTCGTTCACGAACTCGCCCACGGGCTCACAGCGCGTCTTCAGCGCCTCTCGGTAGATGTGGATCATCTCGCCGACCTGCTCGGGAGATGCCCACAGCGTCACGCCGAGCGCGCCCACGCCGTTGCGTCCGGCCTGCTCGAAGGACGCGGGGCTGGAGCACGCCTGCCACAGGGGAGGGTGCGGCTTGCGGTAGGGCTTGGGGATGACGTTGATGTCCTTGATGCGGAAGTCCGGCGTGTCCCAGGAGAACTTCTCCTGTGTCCACATCTTCGGAACCATCTCGAAGGACTGCTGCATCTGCGAGCGGGTGGAGTCCGCGTCGATGTTGAAGACGCGCCACTCGGGGATGGTGCTGCGGGCCATGCCGAGCTGGAACCGGCCGCCGCTCAGATGGTCGATGAACGCGGAGCGCTCGGCGATGCGGATGGGGTGGTTGAAGCGCGGGAGCGCGAGCGCGGCCGAGTGGCCCACGTGGATGTTCTTCGTGCCCATCGCGATGGCGGTGAGCATGATTTCCGGCGCGGAGCTGTAGCTGAACTCCACCGCGGTGTGGTGCTCCACCTGCCACCAGACGCCGTAGCCCATCTCATCCGCCAGCCGCGCCTGCTCCAGCGTTTCACGGATGAGCCGGTGCTCATGGTCCGGCTGGGTCCAGTGTTCCTTCGGGTGCTGCATCTCCGAGAAAATATCGAGTCGCATGTCGGGTCCTTCCCCCTGTAGACCTTGGGTCGCTGCGACTGTAGCACCAGGGCCGGGGCTGTCTTGGCCCATGGGTCAATCCTTGCCATGCAAGGGTCGGAGCTGACATCCGTTGTTTGTGTTGCATGCGGTCGCCGCGGGAATGCTCTACTCCGCCCGCCCGCACCGGCCTCCCTCGGGGTGGTGCGGGCTCACCAACGGCCTGTCTCCCTTTCCTCACCTCGCGCCCCAACTCGTCGGGGAGCCCGGCCGATTCCTGCTCACGCTGGGAAAAGGAAGCTCGAATGCAAATGCAAGGCAAGACGCGCTGGGGCTGGGTCTGTCTCATCATTGGAATGCTGGGGGCCTCCCTGGGCTGTGGCGCGTCGGGAGAGGCGCAGTCGCTGGGCGCGGTGGAGTTCGTGGGGGCGGTTTCGGAGGCGCTCGCGGGAGAGGACGTCACGCGCGTCACCGTCACGCTGACGGCCACGGGTGTCCCTGCGTCCACGGTGGCGCTGGTCCAGGACGCTGGGGCGTGGCGGGGGACGTTCCACCAGATTCCCGCTGGCACCGCGCGGACGTTCACCGCGGAGGCGTTCGATTCACAGGGCGCGCTGCGTTATCGCGGCGTGGCGGAGGGTGTCACGATTGTCGCGGGTGAGACGGCGGTGGTGGCCATCACCCTGCAATCCCTCTCCACGGGGATGCCGTTTGACAACACGGTGCCTTGCATCGACTCGCTGGTGGCATCGTCGAGCGTGGTGTTGCCGGGTGGCAACATCGTGCTGCGGGCCACGGCGCACGACAAGGATGTGACTGACACGTTTTCCTATGTGTGGAGCGCCACGGGTGGGACGTTCACCACCACGGGCACGTCGACCACGACGTGGACGGCGCCGCAGGTCTCCGGGGAGTTCGCGCTGACGCTGACCGTCACGGACTCGCGCGGCGCGGCGACGAGTCTGCGCATCGATGTCCGCACGGTGTCGACGGACGGTGGGCCGAACTCAGGCGGGGCGAACGTGAGCGTTTCGTTCAACATGGCGCCGACGGTGCGGGGCATCACGGTGACTCGTTCGCCGGTGCCGGTGGGACAGAGCACGACTGTCACGGTGGACGCGGTGGACGCGGATGGGGATGCGCTGACCTATCAGTGGGCCACGGCGTGCGCGGGTGCTTGGACGCAGGCGACGTCGTTGTCCGCGTCGTTCACGCCGAGCGCAGTGCCGTCCGGAGACCCTTGTGGCAACTGCGCGCTCAACGTGACGGTGTCGGATGCGAAGGGTGGGCGAGGGCAGGGGACGCTGCGCGTCTGCGTGGGGCCGGGCACGGGCCCGAGCGTTCCTCCGCGCATCGTCCTGGCGAACCAGTCCGCGAGCACGGTGGCGGGTGGTGGAGCTGTCACCCTGCGCGTGCTGGCTGAGGATGGAGATGGCGCGGCGCTCACGTTCGGCTGGGCGTCCAGTGTCGGCACGGTGGGCACTGCGACGAACAGCTTCACGTCCAGCGAGGTCCGCTGGACGGCGCCGGCCTGCGTGGCCCAGGGCAGCGCGCCGACTGTCACGGCGACGGTGACCAACGCGCGAGGCTTCTCCGTGGCGCACACGTTCAGCGTGAGCGTGGTCAACGGGCCTGACTGTGGCAGCGGCACGGTGGCGCGGTGGGATGCCACGGGCAGCATGCTCACGGCGCGAGTCCGATATGGCGCCGTCCCGCTTGCTTCGGGCAAGGTGCTGGTGGCGGGGGGCTTCAATGCCCCTGGTACCCCCTTTGCCTCGGCGGAGCTCTACTCCCCAGACACAGGCGCGTGGAGTGCCGCGGGCAGCATGAGCAGGGGGCGCTTCAACCCCACGATGACGGTGCTTCCGTCAGGCAAGGTCCTGGTGGTGGGGGGGTTCCACAACACGAGCAGCTCGGGCGGAACGCGTGATGCGGACATCTATGACCCCCAGTCGAATGTCTGGGCGGTCGCGGCCCCGATGACCTTCGAGCGGAGTTCGCACACCGCGACGCTGCTGCCCTCGGGCAAGGTGCTCGTCGTCGGTGGCGCTGCTGACTCCACGGGAGGGGGCAGAATCCCGGAACTCTATGACCCCGAGACGAACTCCTGGGTTCCTGTCGCGAGCGCGAGTGTGACCGGTCGGGCGAACCACTTCGCGCTCCTGTTGCCCTCGGGCAAGGTGTTGGTGGCTGGAGGCAACTCCACCGCCGAACTCTATGACGTGGCCACGAACTCCTGGGCCGCCGCGACGGGGCTCACGGGGGGCTGGACGCAGGCGTTCCTGTTGCCCTCGGGGAAGGTCCTGATGCACGTCAGCACCTCGTTGTGGGAGTACGACCCAGCGCTCAACGTCCAGCGGAGTGTGGGGACGTGGATTCACAATCGGACCTCGGGGTACGTGGTCATGTTGCCCTCCGGTCGGCTGATGTTGACGGGAGGCACGGAAGGCGTGGGGCTCACCACGGAGGTGTTCGACCCCACGACGGGAGTCACCGCCTACTCAGTGAGCCTGCCGAGTCCTCGGGCCGGATTCCGATCCATCGTGCTTCCCTCCGGCAAGGTGCTCGTCGCGGGAGGTGTGGTGAACGACTCGACCATCATCGTCAACACCGCGGTGCTTTACACACCGTAAGCCTCGTGAGGCCGCCGCCCTCGTGTGACACGACGCGAGGGTGAGGGCCTCCACCCGGGCACCCGTCCGCCTCCCAGGCCGGGTGCCCGCGAGTGCTCACGTCGGGAACACGTGCCCAGCCCCGACGATCAGCGGCAAACACAGCTGTGTTCCACGACATCTTGGCATCCCCGAAAGGACGGACGTGGCCTTGCGTCTTCGCGCTTGTCTCGCACTCCTTCTCCTCCTTCTCTCGGCCTGCGCTACATCCACGCCGAGTCCAATCGCCCCCGAGGCCCGGAGCCAGAGGCTCGCCAATCTCCAGAAGGCGGCGACGCTGCCCTGGAGCGATGAGGGGCGGTGCGCCGTTCAAGAGGCTTCTCATCCGTGGCCCGTGGTCGCGGAGCGGTGCTTTCACGCGCTCGACCACGAGAGAATCAGGTTTCGAGACCCGACAGGAAGGTGTGCCGTCGCCTCCGCGGGTGCGGCTGCAATGGGAATCGGAATCTGCATCCTGGCTGCACCGGAAATCGTTGTCGGCGCGGTGGTCATCACCGGTGCAGTGGTGGTGGCGGTCGTCATCAAGGAAGCGCTGGATGCCTATGATCTGCGACGAGGTCATTCGGAGGAAGCGAAGCCCGTGTCCCAAGCGGTGCCCTTGCCGAGGGAACCCGTGGCGGAGCGAAGACAGAAACCCGAGTCATCAGGACAGGACGAGCCTCCCACGACGCCACCTGTTTCTCTGGAGCAGGAGCGCCGCCCGGATTGCACTCCTCGGCCCGTGCGACATCTGGGCGGAGATGCCTTGCACAACAGGTGCGCCGACAGGGTTCCCCAGAATGGATTCCCCGGCTCGGATGTGCTCGTCAACGGGAAGCGTTTCGACGCGCTTCAACCCCGCGCACGCGTGCTGTGGGAGGTGAAGACCGACAACTTCGATACGTTCTCGGTCTATCTCCAGAGGACTGTGCCTGGAAAACAGGTGGCGGAGCTGCGGCGAGAGCGGGCCCTCGCGCTGGCCTGCGGATTCGACTTCCGGGTCGGCGTGCGCAGCGCCGAGCACAAAGACGCGCTGGAGGTCGAGGCACCGGAGCTTGAGGGCATCATCGTCATCATGGAATGGTGCTGAGCGAGATGACCGCCACGCGACGCAACGACCTTGGCCTCATCGTCTACGCCCCAGCGCTGGTGCGCGATGATGACCGCCCCCTGGCCATCGTCCGTGCCATGGAGCGCGGGTGTCCTGGTCTGCGCCTGGAGTGGACGATCTCCGACGAGGGGCAACCCGTCCCACTGCCAGAGCGCGATGCATGGGTCGCCCAGGAGCGCCCGGACTCGCCAGGCTTTCCGCTCGTATGCAACGGTGGCGAAGAGAGCGACCTCGTGACGCTCTATGGGCTGGAGTTGCCGGCGGACTTCGGACCGAGAGGTCAGCCGCTGTTCGAGGTCCATGCGGCGCTGCCACTCAATGACGCCAGCCTCGCGGTCGCAGCGGAGGTGTTGGCCGATGTCGCGGAGAGCGCTCGCGCGTTCTGGGGGCAGATGACGCCGTTCCGCGCGGGGGTGGACATCGCGCGCCAGACGAAGAACTGGGCGGCCAGTCCGCAGCCACCACCACGCGGGCTCCCTGCCCTCATGCTCCCAAAGGACCTCGGCTCACCAGAGATTCCGCATCGACTGGGGTGGCTGAACTACTGGTCGGACGCCGCCGCACGGGCCATCGGATTCCCAGACCCGACGCGCCACGCGGAGCTGCTTTCACGGGCGCGCCGTACCGCGACGGGGGGATGGGTGGTCGGACTCACGGACGCGCCGCTCGACCTCGACAACCCAGTTCACCTCAAGACGCTCCTGCACGCCTACGAGCACCTCCCGGAACTCGGCGGGCGCCCAAGAAGGTGACGACCTCCACCCGGGCACCCGTCCGCCTCCCAGGCCGGGTGCCCGCGCGGGCTCACATCAGGAACACGTGCCCCGGGCGCACGAACCACGTATGCAGGAGCGCATGAGCCGCGCTGACTCCCGTGGAATCCTCTTCGACCTCGACGGCACGCTGGTGGACTCGCTGCCGGACATCATCGACACCTTCCTGCAAGCGTTTCCCCTGAATGGCCTCACCGCCCCCACCTACGCCCAGGTGCGAGCCCTCATCGGCCATCCGCTCGACCTCATGTACGCGGAGTTCGCGCCCCAGCACGTGCCCGCGCTGTGCGCCACCTACCGCGAACACTACCCACTCAATTACATGAACCGCTCGCGCCCCTATCCCGGTGTGCTGGAGGCCCTCGGCACCCTGCGCGAGCGCGGTTATCTGCTGGCCGTGGCCACCACCAAGAAGAGCCCCATGGCCCGCCGCTTCGTGGATGCCATGGGTCTGGGCTCCGTGCTCCACCATGTGCAAGGCACGGATGACTTTCCGCACAAGCCCGCACCCGACGTGCTCCACCGCGCCCTCGCCGAACTGAAGACAGGCGGCTTGTGGATGGTGGGAGACACCACGCTGGACTTGAGGGCAGGCAAGGCGGCCGGACTTCGCACCTACGGTGTCACCTGGGGCACTCACCCCGTGGAAGAACTGGCTGCTGAGTCACCAGACGAACTCCAGCCGGACCTGCGGCGGCTGCTGGAGCGTCTTCCTCCCCTGTCCTGAGTCCCTCGCTATACTTGGAAAGTATGGAGCCACTGCCTGATGTCCTCCGTCATTTCCATCCCGTGCTCCCCGCCGCGTCGCTCCGAAAGAAACCCGTCCGAGTCGAGGTAGCCGGTCGCGCCTACGCCCTCTTCCGGGACGCGGAGGGGCGCCCCGCGGCGCTCGCCGACAAGTGCCCCCACCGCTTCGCGCCGCTCTCCAAGGGCCGCGTGCGTCCAGATGGTCGGCTCCAGTGCCCGTACCATGGCTGGCGCTTCGACTCGCAGGGGCAGGGCGCCAATCCCAGCCAGCCGGAGCTGCGTCACTGCACCGTGAGCAGCTTCCAGGTGGCGGAGCACCGAGGCTATCTGTGGCTCGCCCACAAAGACACGCCGCTGTCCGCGCTGCCGGAGCTGCCCGCCACCGACGGCTATATCTTCGGAGGCAGCTTCTCCGTCCTCTTCGAGGCGCCGCTGCACGTCGCGCTCGACAACTTCAGCGAGGACGAGCACACGCCCTACGTCCACACCCGCCTGGGCTGGGATGACCCTCACGCGGACCAGGTGCAGTTCGAGGCGCACAACCGCGAGGACCACACGGAGGTGCGCTACCTCGCCCCGCAGCGGCCCGCGGCCCTGATGAAGCTTCTGGGTGTGCGCGACGGCGACTTGTTCCGCAACGAGTGGGTGACGCGCTTCGACCCGGTGCACAGCCAGTACACCGTGAGCTGGGAATCCCCCACCGGCAAGCAGCGTCCCTTCATCACCCGCGCCAACATCTTCTTCGTGCCGGAGACGGAGAAGACGACGCGCCTGCATGTCTTCTCCTTCCTGCGCTGCGTGCAGCCGCTGCTCACGCCCTTCCTGCCGGTGGCGGCCCGCGTGGCCATGGAGCTCACCCGCTGGGAGGTCGTCGACGACGCGCGCTTCATCCCCACCGTCGCGAGCACCCCCTACAGTCACAAGGGCATGCGCCTGGACCGCTTCGACAAGCCGCTCGTGCACCAGCGTCGGCTGATGGAGCGCATCTACTTCCACCAGCCGCGCGCCACCCCGGAGGACGAAGCGCCCGTGGCGCTCGCCCGCGAGGCCGTGGGCTGAGGACCGCATGAGCCTGGACGCGCGCGTCGTGGAGACCCTGGTCGCCCAGCGGCGCCGTTTCCTCGCGTTCCTCGCGCCGCGCGTGGGCAGCCCCGAGGAGGCCGAGGAGGTCCTCCAGCTCGCCCTGGTCAAGGGGCTGGAGAAGGGCGAGGGCTTGCGCGACGAGGAGAGCGCGGTGGCCTGGTTCTACCGGCTGCTGCGCAATGTCCTGGTGGACCGCCACCGCCGCGCCCGCCGCGAGGAGCGCGCCCTGGCCGCCGAGGACGCGCAAGCCCCTCGCTCCACGGAGGACACCGAGGCCCTGGAGTCCTCCGTGTGCGCGTGCGTGGCGGGGCTCGCGGACACGCTCAAGCCCGAGTACTCGGCCGCCATCCGCCGCGTGGACCTGGAGGGCACCAGCGTGACGAACTACGCCCGCGAGGAGGGCCTCACCGCGAACAACGCCGCCGTCCGCCTGCACCGCGCCCGGCAGGCCCTGGGCCGTCGCCTCATCGAGCTGTGCGGCACCTGCTGCACCCACGGCTGCGTGGACTGCGCCTGCGAACCGGGCCGCCCCCGCGTCACCGAAAGTCCCTGACGAATGCCGGTGTAATGCCGCGCGTGGGCCGAGCGTCAGCCGGGGCATCAGGGGCGGGCGGGTGCTCGCCCTTTCGTCGAGGACACCCATGGACACCGAATCCCTTCACCGCCTCGCGCTGCCCGCCAGCGCCGTCGCCTTCCTGCTCTTAGCCCTGGTGTTGCCCACCGCGCGGCTGCGCCGCCGCACGGGACGCGCTGGCTTCGTGCTGCACCGTCGAGCCAATCCCTTTCAGCGCGTCATCGGCGTGTGCATGGGCCTGTTCATCCTCGGGCTGACGGCCTGGAGCGCGCTGTACGCGGCGCTGGGCCCGGGGCGGCTCGGCGTGTGGCCCGTGCCCGACGCCGTCCGGTGGCTGGGCTGGACGGTGATGCTCGCGGGGCTCGTCCTCGTGCTGGTGGCCCAGGTGCAGATGGGCGCCTCGTGGCGCATCGGCATCGACCGGGAGCCCACGGCGCTGGTGACGGACGGCCTGTTCTCCGTCGTCCGCAATCCCATCTTCGCGGGCATGTCGTGGGTGGTGGTGGGGATGGCCTGCGTGACGCCGAGCGCGTGGACGTGGATGGCGTGCGCCGACTCCGTGCTGCTCGTGTCTCTTCAAGTCAGGCTGGAGGAGGAGCACCTCGCGCGACTGCACGGCCCAGCGTATCGCGAGTACGCGGCGCGGGTGGGGCGCTTCCTGCCTGGGGTGGGGCGGTTGGAGTCGAGGGAAGTCGCGGCCTGACGGGCCGTCATGCTTCGTGGAGTCTCGTGCTCCACGAAGTCTCGACGGGAACCCCGGGCCGGTGTCAGTGCGCCGGCTGGACGGGTTCCTGCCGCTGCGGGAGTCCGACGCCGGTGCGGGCCTCGAACGCGTTGCAGCCGCTGGCGCCAGAGACCTTCAGGTCGTACGCGCTCAGGTCCGCCTGCATGCAGCGTTGTGTCTCGTTGTCACTGGGATTGGCGTTGCCGCTGGCGAAGTAGCGACAACTCTTGCAGTTGCCCCACGGTCCTTCCGCCATGATGACCTCCTCGGAAAAAGGGGTGCTGCTGTCTTCCTTCCGAGGGTGGGGTCGGTGGACGTGCCTCACAAGCGGGGCTCGCCACCGCCCCGGGAGGCGGTCGGTCCGGCGCCTGGGTTTCAGGCGCCGGACGGTGATGCCTTACGGCTGCTGCGCGGGCTGCTTCTGCTGCTCGAGCTGCGCGTCCGGCGGCACCTGCATCCCCGCCGGGTTCTCTCCCGTCGCGCCGGGCAGGGGCTGCACCGTGGGCGGCACCGCCGTCTCGTCCTTCAAATCGGAGTCGAGCGGGCGGGCTTCGAAGGCACCCACCGAGCGCAGGAGGCGCAGCGCGGCGACCGAGGCCTGGAGGCGCTCGCTCACCAGGCCGATTTCGGCGTTGGTCAGCGCGGTGTTCGCATCCGCCACTTCCAGGTAGGTGGCCACGCCGGCCTTGAAGGAGACGTCGGTGAGGCGCTGGGACTCGCGCGCCAGCTCCACCGACTGCTCCGCCTTGAGGCGGTTGGCCAGGGCGCTCTCCAAATCCAGCTGCGAGCGCTTCACTTCCTCGCGCGCCGTCAGCTCCGCCTTGCGGGCGTTGGCCTGGGCCTCGACAATCTTGGCCGAGGACTCCGTGAGGTTGGCCTCGCGCAGACCGCCATCCCACAGCGTCCAGTTGGCGCCCAGGGTGACGAGCCACACGTCCGCCCGGCCCGCGAAGCCCGCGGCGTTGGCGATGCGCCAGGTGCCGGTGAGGCCCACGGTGGGCAGGTAGCTGAACAACACGCCGCGCTTGTTGATGCGCGCCAGCTCCGTCGTCTCACGGGTCGCCGCCACGTCCGCGCGCTGCTCCAGCGCGCGCTGCACCAGCACGTCCGAATCCGTCTTCACCGGCACCTGCGGCTCCGGCGGCGGGGCCACCTCGAAGTCCGGGCTGTCCAACGCCAGCAGCGTGGTCAGCACCAGCTTCGCGGACGCCAGCGCGTTGCGGGCGCGGATGAGGTCCTGCTCCGCGCGGGACAGGTCCTGCTCCGCGCGCAAGAGCGCCACGCGCGTCACCGTGCCCGCGTCGAAGCGGACCTTGGTGTCCTTCGAGCGCGCGCCGTTGAGCTCCACCAGCCGCTCCTGCACCGTCACGGCCTGGGCCTGCGCGGCGGCGCCGTAGTAGGCCTGCGCCACGCCGAAGAGGATTTCGCGGCGCGCCTGCTCCACGTTGAGCGCGGCGACCGTCTCGCTCTTGTAGGCCGCCTGGATGCCCGCCCACAGCTGGGGCGCGATGATGGCCTGGCGCAGCTCCGCCTGGAACTGCCGCTGCACCAGGGGCTGGATGACCACGGGCTCGGGACCCAGGGGACCCGGAGGAATGACGGCCGCGTTGGAGTTGCGGATGATGGCCGCGCCCACGGCGATGGTGGGCAGATAGCCGGCCCACGCCTTGCGGGACGCGGTGTCCGCCTGACGCAGGCGCGCCTGCGCCGCCTTCAGGTCCAGGTTCTCTTTGCGCGCCTGGATGAGTGCGTCTTCAAGGGTCAACACGGGGGGCGGTGCCGCGGCCAGGGTGGCCGCCAGGGTCAACGCCAGAAGTGAGCTCATAACCGCCTCTGCCTCCTCGTGGGGTCCGCGCCGGCGCGAGCCCCATGGGTCCTAGGTGGACTTGCTACGGGTTGTGTCTTGGGTCCGCGTCCCGGGCTTCTTGCCCGAGCGCGTCATGAACGTCAGGAATTCAGCGCGAAGGGCCGCACCGGCTCTTATGAAGGTCATCCGCCGGCGCATGGCTTCTTCCACGGTCCTGTTTCGAGTCGGCCCCACATAGGCCATGTCGTTCGATTTTGGAAGCTCCGGAATGTAGTAACCCTCAATAGTTGATGAAGTCAATTGTTTAGGTGCCGGGGGTGAATTACCATGAGCGACATGAGTGGAAGCAGCGAAAATCTGGAGCGACGGGGCAAGTCACCGCACTCCGGGCCGGAGGCCCGGGGGGACGAGCCGGGGGACCTGCCCAAGCAGGCGTGGACGCTGCTGTTCGAACTGATGCACGCCCACATGAGGAACTTCCCCGCGCTGGCGGCGGAGTTCGAGCTGTCCCCGGTGCAGGCGCACGTGGTGCGTCAGCTCGGCGAGGGCCCGCTGGCGATGAGCACGCTGGCCAACTACCTGTCGTGTGACGCGTCCAACGTCACCGGCCTGGTGGACCGCATGGAGGCGCGGGGCCTGGTGGAGCGGCGCAGCAGCGAGCAGGACCGGCGCGTGAAGATGCTGGTGCTGACGGAGCAGGGTGTGGCGCTGCGAGAGCGGCTCCTGGAGCGGCTGGCGGAGCCGCCGGAGCTCATCGCCTCGCTGTCGGACGATGACCTGCGCGCGCTGCGCGACATCATGCGCCGGGCGCTGCGTCCGCAGTGACCTGCGCGCGGGCCCGCCCCTCCATGAGGGGGAGGCGGGGCCCGGGGCGCCTCAGTCCAGGAGGAACGTGTACGAGTACTTCATCTCCGTGGAGACGGCCTCGCCCTTCTTGATGGCGGGCTTGAAGCGGAAGCGTTTGATGGCGTCGCGCGCCGCTTCATTGAGGCCGTAGCCGGGGCCGGAGAGCACCTTGGCGGCGACGACGCGGCCCTCGTTGTCGATGGTGATGGACAGCGTCACCGTGCCTTCGATGCCGGCGCGGCGGGCCTCTTCCGGGTAGGGGACCTTCACCTCGGAGGCCACGGTGGGCTCGGAGTCCACCTGGTAGATGGGCGTGTACTTGGGCGCGGAGTAGCCCTTCACGTCCTTGGGGTCCTTCGCGGTGCCCTCCGCCTTGCCGTAGGCCGTGTTGCCCACGGGCGCGGCGAACGAGCCCGCGCTGGTGGTGGAGGACATCGTCATGCCCACCACCAGCGGCGGCGGCTTGGCCTGCGGCGTGGGCGGCGGCTCGTTGGGAGGAGGCGGCAGTTGCTCTGGCGGAGGCGTCTGGGGCTTGGGAACTTCCGCCACCTTGATGGGCGGCGGCTTCACCGCCTTGGGCTTGGGCGGAGGCGGCTTGGGCTCCTCCTTCTTCTCCTCGGGAGGAGGCGGCGGAGGCGGCTTCTGGACCTCCACCATGACCAGCTCCACCGGGCGCTGGACGACGGGGCGCGGGCGCTCGGCCATGAGGTTCAGGTACCAGAACCCCACGCCGTGCAGCACCAGCGACACGAAGAGGAAGATGCCCACCACCATGAGCGAGCGCTCACGGCGGGGGAACACGGGGGGAGAAGTGTCGACGGCCGCCTGGCTCATGCGCTGGGCCTTGCGTCAGGGTGTGGCGGGCGCGGCCGCGGGGGCCACGTCCTTCTCGATGTTGAGCGCGAACTTGGCGACTCCGTGGCCCTTCACGGTGTCGATGAGCCGCATCACCTGCCCGTAAGCAATGCTCTGATCGGCGCTGATGATGGCGCGGGTGTCCTTGTCCTTGGCGACGGCCTCGGCGACCTTCGCCCGGAGGTCCGTCTCACTGACGGCGGCGCCGTCGAAGTAGAGCTTGCCCTCCTTGTCGAGCACCACGTTGACGAGCCCCTGCACCGTCTCGCCGCCGTTGGCCGCGCGGGGCAGGTCCACCTCCACCGTCTCGCGGACGATGAAGTTGGCCGTCACCATGAAGATGATGAGCAGCACCAGCACGATGTCCACCAGCGGGGTGACGTTGATGCCGGTGATTTCCTCGTCGTCCTGCTGTGCGCCTCCGGCCATGGGCTAGCGGCCCTCCGCCGTGCGAGCCGCCGCGTCGGGCGTGCGGCCCTCGGCGCGCATGCTGCCCACCAGCGCGTAGCCCAGGGCGTTGGCGCGGCTGGTGAGCGTCTTGAGCTGACGGTTGAAGATGTTGAAGGCGACGACGGCGGGAATCGCCACGGCCAGGCCCACCGCGGTGGCGACGAGCGCCTCCGAGATTCCGGCCATCACCGTCTGCTGAATCGCCGCGCCCTTCACGCCCGCGGAGCCCAAATCATGGAACGCCTTGATGATGCCGAGCACCGTGCCGAACAGGCCGATGAACGGGGCGTTGTTGCCCAGCGTGCCGAGGAAGGACAGGAAGCGCTCGTACTGGGGACGCTCGCGGGACATGGTGGACGCAATCACCTGCTCCACGGTGTCCGCGCCCTGCGAGGCGGAGGCGAGCGCCTCGCGGATGATGGCGGCCTCCATGCCCGTGCGGCCCTGCACGGCCTTGCGCGCCGCCTCGAAGTCACCGCGCGCCAACTGCACCGCGAGCGCCTCCGAGTTGGGGAGGCGGTTGCGGGCGAAGTACACCGTGCGCTCCAGCATGATGGCGATGGAGAGCACGGAGAGGACGACCAGAATCCAGAGGACCCACTCGGCGGAGGTGAGCGTGACGCCGAGCAGCTTGCTGCTGAGCCAGCCGAGCTCGGGTTGCCCTGTCTGGGCCAGGAGGAGGGAAAGCATCATGAAGGGAAGCCTGGGGGGAAGTGGGTGACGGGTGTCGGTAACCCGGTTGCCAACTCGCGCGCCCATCTCTTGTTCCGTCCGACCCTAAAGTCAAATGGATCGGCCGGTTTGTCCGCTTCCCGGGTCATTGGGCTCCGACTGGAAACACATTTGTCGCCTGGCCGTCGCCTCCAGTTCCGGTGGGCTTCCCGCGAGGGTTCAGGCCCTGGCTCAGAAGGGAGCGCCGGCCCGAGGGGTCATCTTGAGCAGCCGGCCGTTCGGCGCGTCGGTGAGCAGGTAGAGCGCGCCCTCGGGACCTTGGACGACGTCGCGGACCCGGGCGTTCCCCGCGGGCTTCAAGCGCTCCTCGCCGATGACCCGGTCGTTCTTCAGCACGAGCCGGACAAGGGCGTGGCTGGACAGACCGCCAATGAAGAAGTTGCCCTTCCATTCAGGAAAGAGGTTCCCCGAGTAGATGGTCAGCCCAGACGGGGAAATCACGGGGTCCCAGTAGTAGACGGGCTGCTCCATCCCTGGGCCCTGGGAGCTCTGGTGGATGGGCGCGCCGGAGTACTCCTTGCCGTAGCCGATGGTGGGCCAGCCGTAGTCCTTGCCCGGCTCGACGAGGTTCAACTCATCGCCGCCCAGCGGCCCCATCTCCACTTCCCAGAGCCGGCCCTGGCCGTCGAGCGCGGCGGCGAGCACGTTGCGGTGGCCTCGCGAGTAGATTTCGGGCCGGGCCCCGGCGGTGTTCACGAAGGGGTTGTTGGCGGGCACGGTGCCGTCGGTGTGGATGCGGACGACCTTGCCGAAGTGGCTGTTGAGCTGTCGGGCCTGGACGCGGCCGGTGAGGATGGAGCGCTCGCCCAGGGTGACGAAGAGGGTGCCGTCGTTGGCGAACACGAGCCGGCCTCCCGCGTGCCACAGCGAGTCCAGCGTGGGCTTCATGCGGAAGATGATTCGGAGCGCTTCGATTTTCGGCTGCGGGCCGTCCTTGAGCTTCCCGCGTCCCACCGCGAGCCCGTTGCCGCCTTCGCGCGGCTCGTAATAGGTCCAGTAGATGAGGCCGTTGGTGGCGAAGTCGGGGTCCACCTCCACGTCGAGCAGGCCGCCCTGCTCGCGGCCGTCCACGGGAGGCAGCCCCGCGACGGGCGCGGACTTCACGCCCTGGGGCGTGACGATGAAGAGGTTCCCGGTGGGCTTCTCCGTCACCAGCATGCGCCGGTCCGGCAGGAACGCGACGGCCCAGGGGTAGTTGAAGTCGCCGGCGATTTCGGTGACCTGGTACTGCGTCTGGGACTGCACCGCGGGCGCGCGCGTCTGGCCGGGGAAGGCCGGGTCGAACGCGGGCGCGGCGTCCTGGGCTCGCGCGGCTCCGGCGACGGACAGGACGACGGTGGTGCAGGCCAGGGTCATCCACAAGACACGCATGGGCATGGGGCTCCTCACGGGGCGGGTGAGAGGGTGGAACCCGACGGGTATCGGCCCTGGAGCGCGTGCTGCCCATTGGACTCGCGGAACGGTGTGCGCGGTCCAACACGGCATGCGTGGAGGAGTCAGCAGTAGAGGGGCTGGAGGCCGCGCGAACCGAGGACGCGGGCGGGGAGCGTCACTCCGGATAGGAGGTCTTCGCCCGCTCCTTGCGTTCCTTCTCCACGCGGTCCCGTTCGCGGGCCTGTTCGTCCAGGTGGCGGTCCATCCTGTTCGCGTTGTCGCGCTGTTCGCGGAGCTTCTCGGGATATTGCGCGGCGATGAGCGGAGCGAAGTGCTCCAGTGCTTCCTTGAGGTCGGGGAAGGGCACGTCGTTCTTCTCGACCATGATTTCCCAGGGCTCCGAGCTGGAGCTTCGGAGCATCTCGAAGCCGACGCCCCGGGCCGCCCAGGTCGCGGGGACGGGGATGGTGACGGAGATGTATTCGCCCAACGTGCAGGTCCGGATGAAGACCGTGGTCGGGTACTTGCGCTGGCCCCGCCGGTCCCGCTCCTGGTAGGTGAGCGAGCATGCCTCGAGCGGCCTCAGTTGCTCCTGGATGCGGGCCAGCTCGGGGAGCCCGCCTACGTCCGAGGTCGTCAAGAAGCCACCCTTCTTGAGCCCCGTGTTCAGCATGCCCAGGCCCAGTCCGACGGCAATCGTGCCCGTGATGACGAGGTACACCTTCATGTTGGAGTGCTTGTTGACGGGCTGGCCGTTGCCGGCACGGGACACGGTCGCTCCTGGCGCGCGGGCGAGTTCCCCCGGGGGCTGTTGTGTGGAGGCGCCCCTGGGCATGGCCCCGCCGGTGTAGCCAATCATGAAGGCCGCGAACAGGGAGACTCCTCGCAGCAGCCCCAGCGAGGGCTGGATGGGCAGCGCTCCAAGCGACTGGAGCCACGCGAGCGTCTTCGGAGCCGCCATGCCGCTGCATGCCATCATCACTCCCGCCCAGGCGATGATGAGGAGGATGTTCACCACCGTGGTGGCGCCGGAGTTCGCCGTCCTGCCGAGGAGCCTGGATCGTGCCATCAGTTGGGGGTGCACGTGCTTCCTGAGCCACGTCCCGACGAACACGCCCAGCAGCAGGGGAACCCACAGCAGCAGCATCCAGAAGACCATGTCGGACTCTTGCCGATTCATGGACCGACCTTGCTCCAATCCCAGGTGAATCCCAAGGGTCGGTTTGTCTCACGGAGACATCAGGAACTTGAGAACGTGAGAGTCGGAGTACCCTGCGGCCACATGGCCCGATACACCGTTCGACTCGACACCGTCCCCACAGGTCACTCGCTCCCCCCGCTGCTGGCGGACTTCGGGAAGTGGCTTGGTACGAAGACCTACGGGAGCCTTGGCTACTTCGAGCTCAGCGCGACCGAGGTCCCCCGGGAGTGGAATCCGGAGGTCGCCGAGCGGCTCCAGCGGGACGCGGTCTGTTTCCTGAACCTGCCGGATGGCTCGTTGCTGGCGCTGCTCCGGTTCGACGCGGAGGCGCCTCCGGCGGTGGTGCTGCTCGGCTCGGAGGGCGAGGCGCGCACCGTCTCCTCCAGTCTGGAGGGGCTGCTGCACGCCATCGCCGGAGGGAACACGGACCTCTCCGATATCGACGAGGACGGTGACGGGCGCCAGGCGTTGTCGGACTGGCTGGATGAGACAGGCGTGGATGTTCCCGACGTGGCCGACGCGCCTGACTTCAAAGTGTATCTCGCGGGCGGCGCGTGAGAGCGATGAATCGAAGAGCGCGGACCTTCGCGTCCGCGCCCTCCGACGTCAGGGTGGTGTCACTCAGCAGGACATGACGCAGACGTTGTAACAACCTCTGACGGTGTTGAAGCAGGCCGTCTCGCAGGCCGCGGTTTCACAGCCGGCCACGCACCTGTCGACCCTGGCATCACAAAACGAGCAGCACGGCGCCAGCGATTCTTCCGCGGCCGCGACCTCCGTCACTGAAGCCATGGACGCACTGACACCCATGACGACGCCCAGGAATCCCATCAGCAAGGTCTTCTTCATGTCTCCCCCTCTGTGCGTGATTGTGATTGCGTCCAGGGCGCCCCACGCGGGCGCGCCTTGGGAGGGATTAGTCCATGTCTTGGGTTGGCGCTTTCAACCCGGTCCCCTCTCGAATGTCGAAGAGGGGACAGAGGTGTCTGTCGCGCGACCGCCGTGCTTCAAATCTTCCGGTCGGGCGCGTCGGTGAGGGCGGGGTTGCGCTCGACGACGGGGCCGAGCACCTCGTCGATGCGGCGCATCAATTCCGCCTCCAGCTTCACGCCGGCGGCCTTCGCGGTGTCGTGGACCTGCTCCGGCCGGGAGGCGCCGATGATGGCGGAGGAGACGCCCTTGTTCTGGAGCACCCAGGCGACGGCGAGCTGCGCCATGGTGAGTCCCGCCTGCTCGGCCAGCGGGCGCAACTGCTGCACGCGGGTGAGGACGTCGTCCTTCATGAAGCGGGCGATGAAGCGCGAGCCGGTGGGGTCCGTGGCGCGGCTTCCCGACGGAGGCGGCTGGCCGGGGAGGTACTTGCCGGTGAGCACGCCCATGGCCATGGGGGACCAGACAATCTGCCCCAGTCCCTCATCGAGCGACGCGGGGATGACCTTCTCCTCGATGACGCGCCAGAGCATGGAGTACTGGGGCTGGCTGGAGACGAAGGGGATTCGCAGCTCGCGGGCGAGCGCGGCGCCCTGGCGAATCTGGTCGGCGGTCCACTCGGAGACGCCGATGTAGTGCGCCTTGCCCTGACGGACGATGTCCGCGAAGGCGACCATCGTCTCCTCCAGCGGCGTCGCCGTGTCGAAGCGGTGGGCCTGGTACAGGTCCACGTAGTCCGTCTGGAGGCGGCTCAAGGAGCCGTGGATGGACTCCATGATGTGCTTGCGCGACAGGCCCCAGTCGTTCTTCCCCGGGCCGGTGTTCCAGAACACCTTGGTGAACAGCTCATAGCCGGCGCGGCGCTGGCCCTTGAGGGCTCGGCCGAGCACGGACTCCGCGCGGGTGCCGGCGTAGACGTCCGCCGTGTCGAAGGTGGTGATGCCGACGTCCTGCGCTGCCTTCACGCAGGCCACCGCGGCATCCTCTTCCACCTGTGAGCCGTGCGTGAGCCAGTTGCCGAAGGAAATCTCACTGACGGCCAGACCACTGCGACCAAGATGACGGAAGTGCATGGGGCCCAAGCCTACCAGCGATTCCTCGACAGGATGACCGCGCTGTAGGCCCCGAGCGAGAGCGCCCCGCGCGCGGGCAATCCATCCCGGCCACCCCATTCCCCCCAGACGTCATGCACGGCGGTGTCCCCGAAGTCCGGCGAGTAGCCCCGCCAGTCCCCGTTGAAGCGCACCCGCCACAGCCCGTCCGAGGGCAGGCCCAGCTCGTACCCCGTGAAGGCGCGGTGCCCCAGGTTCACGATGACGACCACGTCGTCTCCAGGCCCGCCGTGCTCCCAGCGATGGAACGCCATCACCTTGTCCACGTGGTTCAGGTGGAAGACGTTGACGTGTTCGCCACGCAGGCCAGCGGTGGTGTCGTGCCAGTTGCGGCGCAGGCGGATGAGGTCCCGGTGCGCCTGGAGGACGCCGCCGAACCAGCCCGCCTTGTTCCAGTCGAGCGGGTCTCCGTCGTCGAAGTGGCCGTCCTCCAGGAACTCCTGCCCCATGAAGAGCATGGGGATGCCCGGCGCCGTCAGCGTCAGCACCGCGCCCAGGAGCGTCTTCTTCTTCGCGAGCAAATCGCCCGGGTTGTAGGGCGAGACCTCCGTGGGCAGCCGGCTGCGGCCGTTGGCCACCTCGTCGTGGCTCTCCGTGAAGATGACCCGCTGGGTGGCCGCGCCGTTGTAGCGGAAGTACAGCGCGTCACGGACGGCGTTCAAGTCACGCCACTCGTCGAAGGGGGTGACGAGCGCGGCGCGGACCGGGTGCACGAAGGCCGCGTCCCACTGCGCGTCGAAGCCCGCGCCCTGGGGATGGGTGACGGCGGGGTCGGCCGCCATGTCCTCCGCGATGAGCAGCTTCCAGGGGAACTCGCGCTTCACCGCCTCGGAGATGGCGCGCAACAGCTCCCAGCCCGCCGGGTTGTCCACGCCGCTGGCGGTGCGAATCTCCTTCGTCGCATCCAGTCGCAGGCCATCCATGTGGTACTCGCGCAGCCACATCAGCGCGTTGTCGCGCAGGTAGTCGCGCACCTCGGCGCGGCCGTAGTCCGGGCGCGTGTCTCCCCACGGCGTGCTCGCGCGCCAGTCCGCGTAGAAGTACACGCCGCCCCGGCCGAACGTCTCTCCGTCGAAGTCCCAGTGCGGCAGGTCGCTGGGCCCCAGGTGGTTGTAGACGACGTCCATGATGACGCCGATGCCACGCCGGTGCGCCTCGTCCACGAAGCGCTTCAAGTCATTGGGCGAGCCGTAGGAACTCTCCGGCGCGAAGGGGAAGGTGGAGTTGTAGCCCCAGGAGAAGTCCCCCGCGAACTCGGCCGAGGGCATCAACTCCACCACGTTGACGCCCAGCTCGCGCAGGTAGTCGAGCTTGTCGATGGCGCTCAGCCAGTGGCCGGGCCCCCAACCGGGCGCGTCGTTGAACGTGCCGATGTGCAGCTCGTAGAGGACGGCCTCGCGGAAGTCCGGCATCCGGAACAGGCCGTCGTAGCGCCAGTGGAAGTCGCGGTGGTCCAGGATGACGCTGTTGCCCGTGGAGTTCGTCACGTCGGCCGCGCGCGGGTCATTGCGCCAGCGCCAGTCGCCGTAGCGCCCCTGGATGATGAACTGGTACTGCTGGCCGTTGCCCGCGCCGGGGATGTCGCGGGAGAAGTTGCCGGAGGGCTCGCGCGCCAGCTCCACCGCGTGCCAGTGGCTGAAGTCGCCCACCACCTGCACGCGCTGCGCATGGGGCGCCCAGACACGGAACGTCGCGCCGCCGTCGAAGGGGATGGCGCCCATGCCCGGCCGCCACGACGGCTCCGGCTGGGGCTCCAGCGGCACGAAGGCCGTGAGGAAGCCGGGCGCCTGGAGCTGGTCCGCGGGCCCGAACAGCTCCGGCGCGGAGCGTGAGCGCGTGGTGCGCTGCAACACCTGGTTGCCGCGCTGCTTGCACGCGGCCTCGCTGAAGTCCTTGCGCGACCCGCGTGACTCGTCTGGTTTCGTTTCTCGGTTCGACATGCTTCCCCCGCTCCGTGGACGCCGCGCGATGCGCCGCATTCCGACAGCGGGAGGGTCCCAGGGTAAATCCTCCCCAGGGGGCCGGCCCTCGTTCAATTCAAGGCACTGAGTGGGTTCGTTCGCACCTGCTCAATTCCTATCGTCCCAAGATGCAAGGATTGGTCTGGAGTGGTGAAATTGGTAAATCGAAAAATCTACGAAAATCGTATGAAGGGCGTTGCGCGACGTGATGCAACTCCTCGCAGCACAAAGGAAGCGTATGAACCTGCTTCAGAAAAGTCTGTTGTCAGCGTCCCTGATGTTCCTGGGGGGCAGTGGTTGTGGTGTCGCCGAGATGCCGGAGGCCGAGACGGCGGCCACCATGGCCCAGGAGCTGGCGACCGCGGACGCCGTGCCCCTGCCGCTCCCGGTGGGATGCCTGCTCTCCTCGCTGGACACGGACAAGGACGGCATCTGCGACATCGTCGAGATGCTTCTGGGCACCAATCCCAACAGCACCGACACGGACGGGGACCGGCTGAGCGACTACGCGGAGTCGTTCGGCTTCGGCGGGATTGACCTGGCCACCCTCGGGGCGAACGCGCGCAAGAAGGACATCTTCGTGGAGATGGACTACTACCCCGGCCTCCGCCCCACCCAGGCCACGTTGAACCGTGTCATCACGGCGTTCGCCAACGCGCCGGTCAGCAACCCGGACGGTACGACGGGCGTCACGTTGCACCTGGTGGTGGACCAGCAGATCGCCGCGGCGGACGCGGACGCGGACCTGAACCCCGTCTGGACGGACTTCGACAAGATCAAGTCCAAGTACTTCGCGGCGAGCCGGGGGCCGTTCTTCCACTACATGCTGATTGCGACCCGCTACGACGGCGGCAACTCCAGTGGCATCTCTCGCGGCATCCCCGCCCATGACCTCGTGATGACCCTGGGCTTCGCCGGAGGCGGCACGTCGCTGGACCAGGCCGGCACCATCATGCACGAGCTGGGGCACAACATCGGCCTGCGTCACGGCGGCACCGACCACGCCAACTTCAAGCCCAACTACCTGAGCATCATGAACTACGAGTACCAGTTCTATGGGTTCAGCATCGGCGGGGTGGCCAATGTGCTCGACTACTCGCGCGTGCAGGTCGCCGCCTTCAACGAGCTGGCTGTCAACGAGGGCTCCGGCTTCGCGCCCGTTGCTCCCACCACCGAGGCGGACCTCGCCCGCATCAGCGGGCTTCGCTTCAACGGCGTGTCGGTCGTCGGCAACGCGAGCACGAACACCGACTTCAATGGCAACGGTGTCCTCGACGCCGCGACCTACAGCCGGGACTTCAATCGCAGCGGCTTCGCGGACGTGTTCCCCGCGACGCAGAACGACTGGACGGCCCTGCTCTATGACGGAGGCGGGCAGATTGGTGACCCCGGCCTGGGCCTCCTCCGGAGCCTGAGCCGCGCGGAGCGGTTCCTCACCACCCCGGAAGAGATGGAGCCCTGCCAGCCCCTGGAAGTGAGCCGCATGCCGTAGTCCCTCACCCCAAGGGAAGCCTCACATCCCAAGGCCGGGTCCTCCTTCGTGGGGGGCCCGGCCTGTTGTCTTTTTTGCCCGAGGCGGAAGTCTGGCAATAGGACGGAAGTGCGCTGTCCGATTTCGGACGGTGACGGATTTGTCAGTGTTGTCCGGCCTTTGGATTGCCTTGGATGTGACAGGGATTGCGCGCCGCAACGGAATGCGCTGCCCGATGTGAGTCAAATCCTCGCTGTACAAAGGAAGTGTATGAGCCAGCTTCAGAAGACGCTGCTGACAGCCTCTCTGATGTTCCTTGGGTTGAACGGCTGTGGCGACGCGGAGGTCCAGCAAGAGCCGACGGCGAGCGCCCGTCAGGACGTGGCCCTGGCCCCGCCGCTGCCGCCCGGGTGTCTGGCCACGGACCGGGACGCGGACCAGGACGGAATCTGTGACGTCGTGGAGGCGACGCTGGGCACCAACCCCAACAGCTCCGACACGGACGGTGACCGGCTGAGCGACTACGCGGAGGTGTACGGGCTCGACGGAGTGAACCTGCCCGCCTTCGGAGCGAATCCGCGCAGGAAGGACATCTTCGTGGAGGCGGACTACTACCCCGGCCTCTTCCCCGCGCAGACCACGCGGGACCGCGTCACCTCGGCGTTCGCCCTCGCGCCGGTCAGCAACCCGGATGGCTCCACGGGAATCACCCTGCACCTGGTGGTGGACCAGCAGATCGTCGCGGCGGACGCGGACCAGGATTTGAACCCCGTCTGGACGGACTTCGACATCATCAAGGCGAAGTACTTCGCGGCGAACCGGGCGCCGTTCTTCCACTACATGCTGTTCGCGAACCGCTACAGCGGCGGCAACTCCAGCGGCATCTCCCGAGGCATCCCCGCCCATGACTACGTGGTGACGCTGGGCTTCATCGGCGGTGGCTCGGCGGCGCAGCTGGCCGGCACCATCATGCACGAGCTGGGGCACAACATCGGCTTGCGCCACGGCGGCACGGACCACGCCAACTACAAGCCCAACTACCTGAGCATCATGAACTACGAGTACCAGTTCTACGGCTTCACCATCGGCGGCGTGGCCAACGTGTTCGACTACTCGCGCTTGCAGATTGCGTCCTTCAACGAGGCGACCATCAACGAGGTCGCCGCCTTCACGCCGGTGGCTCCGACCACCGAGGCGGACCTCGCCCGCTTCGGCGGGCTTCGCTTCAACGACATCCAGGTCGCCGGCAACGCGAGCGCCAACCTCGACTTCAATGCCAATGGCGTCATCCAGGCGGCGAGCTACGCCCGGGACCTCGACCGCAATGGCGCGACGAACAGCGTGTTCCCCGCGTCGCAGAACGACTGGCTGGCCCTGGTCTATGACGGGGCCGGTACGATTGGCGACTCCCAGTTGGGGGCCCTCCGGAGCCTGAGCCGCGAGGAGCCGTTCCTCGTCGCCCCGGACAAGATGGAGCCCTGCCTCACCGTGGAACCGGGCCGCACGCCGTAATCCGTGCGGTCGAATCCCGCCGCCAGGTCCCGCTGTCCTGGGGACCTGGCGCGCGGTTACCGCTTCGCGTGGCTTGTAGGGGCCGTCCGAGTGTCCGACACTGGCTCTCCCTCATGGCCGCCAGCGAAGAACGTCGCCTCCAGGCTCTCGTGCTCGCCCCGGTGCGACGCGTGCAACGGCGTCTCAACGCCGTGGCCTGGGCCCAGGCGAGCCTCGTTCCCCTGTGGGCCACCGTCACCGCCTGCGTGCTCGCCCGGCTGCTCTTGCGTGACGCGTGTGTCTGGCTCCTGCCGCCGTTCGTCCTCGCGGGGCTGACGTGGGGGTGGCTCCGGGCGCGTGCGCGCGGCGTCTCGCTGGAGCAGGCGGCCGTGCTCGCGGACCGCTCGGCCAACGCGGGAGGGCTGCTCCTGACGCGGCTGGAGCGACCCGTGGGGGAGTGGGAGCTGACCGTCAATCAGCTCGTCCGCGACGTGAAGCCGCCCGTGGTGGAGTGGCGCCGCCCCGTGGGCGCCGTGCTGGGCGCGCTCCTGTTCCTGCTCGTCGGCTTCCTGCTTCCGTTGCCCGCACCCCGGGGGCCACGCGCTCCCCACGCCGCCGCCGCCGCGAAGGTGGAGGCGGTGCAGGCACAGGCGGAGGCGCTGGCTCGGGAGGAGCCGTTGGGCGAGGCGGTGGAGGACGAGCTGCGCCGGCTGGCCGAGGAGGTCGCCGCCGGTCGCTTCGACTCCGGTGACTGGGAGGCCGCTGACTCCCTGGAGCGACGACTCGCCGAGCGCGCCGCCGAGGCCGCCGCCGAGCTGGCCCAGGCCTCCGAGGCCGCGCGAGATTTGGAGGAAGCCCTGGGCGCGGCGGGGAGCGCCGAGTCCGCGTCTCGCGAGCGCGAGGCGCTGGAGCGCGCGCTCATGGGACTGGAGTCCTCGGAGGCTTCGAGCGGCGAATCCCAGCCGGAGGGCGAGGACTCCCAGGCACAGGCTTCGGCCCGCTCGGGTGAAGGGCAACAAGGACAGCAGGGGCAGGACCCGAACGGGACGCAGGGCACCTCTCCGTCGGAGCAGCAGGGCACGGCGGGCTCGAAGGAGCAGCAGGCCCAGGCCCAGGCCCGCGCACAGGCAGCGGGCTCCCCGGACCAGATTTCGGAACTGCGCCAGTCGCTGGAGCGTCGACAGCAGTCACTCGCGCAGCGCTTCGAGCCGCGCGAGGGCCAGGGACAGCAGGCGAGCTCGCGACGTTCGGGCCCGCGTCAACGGCAGGGCGCGGGCGAGCGCGGTGAAGGTGCGTCCCGACCCGGGCAGCAGGACGGCGAGCAACGGGGCGAGGGCGAGGGACAGGGGCAAGGTGAGGGGCAGGGCGAAGGCGCCGGACAGGGG
>NZ_JABXEM010000081.1:0-38478 GCF_013372595.1 Myxococcus sp. AM011 | reverse complement strand
GTGGTGTTGAGGGCGGGGGCGGCGTGGGAGCCGGAGGTGCTGAGAGAGGCGCTGGCGAGGAAGCTGCCGGAGCACATGGTGCCGCCAGCGTTGATGAAGCTGGAGGCGCTGCCGCTGACGCCGAGTGGGAAGCTGGCGCGAGGGAAGTTGCCAGCGCCGAACGTGGAGAGTCTGCGCGGCGCGGCGCCCTTCGTGGCTCCACGAGACGAGATGGAGACGCGGTTGGCGGAGGCGTTCGCCTCGGTGCTGAAGCTGCCGCGTGTCAGCGTCACCGACAGCTTCTTCAGCATGGGCGGCCACTCCCTGCTGGCGACGCAGCTGGTGTCCCGCCTCCGCTCCCAGCTCAAGGCGGAGGTGCACCTCAAGACGTTGTTCGAGGCGCCCTCCGTCGCCGCGCTGGCCAGACGACTCGAGTCTTCGCCGCGTGAGCCGCTGAGCGTGCTGCCGCCGCTGGTGCGTGCATCGCGTGATTCACTCCCGCCGCTGTCGTATTCCCAGGAGCGGCTGTGGAGGTTGTTCAAGGCAAACCCCACGTCCACGGCCTACAACCAGCCCGCGGCGTACCGGTTCAAGGGCGCGCTGAAACTGGATGCACTCCGCGCCGCGGTCCAGGGTCTGGTGGACCGCCACGCGTCGCTGCGCACCACGTTCAGCGAGGTGGACGGCAGGCCGGTGCAGAAGGTCGCGGAGTCGATGCGAATCGACCTGCCGCTGGAAGACTTCCGAGGGCGGGAGGACGCGGAGACGGAGTTGCTCCGGCGAATCGCCGAGGACGCACGCCGGCCCTTCGACCTCACCCGTGGGCCGCTCGTGCGCGGCTCGCTCATCCGGCTGGCGGATGACGAACACCTGTTCATCTTCAGCAAGCACCACATCCTCTCGGACGGCTGGTCGGAGAGCATCATCACCCGCGAAGTGGTGCACCTGTACTCCGCCTTCGCGCGGGGCGAGACGCCCAGGCTGCCGCCGCTCGACATCCAGTATCCGGACTACGCGGCCTGGCAGCGCCGATGGCTCTCCGGCGCCGAACTGGAGACGCGGCTGGACTACTGGCGCGGTGCCCTGGCCAAGGCCCCGAAGCTGCTGAACCTCCCTGTCGACAAGCCCCGGCCCGATACCCGCACCTTCAACGGCACGTCGATCTCCGTCTCGCTGGGACGCGCGCGCAGCGACGCCCTCAACCTGCTCTGCCAGCGGGAGCGGGTGACGCCCTTCATGGCGCTCCTGTCGCTCTTCGGCACCCTGCTGTGTCACCGGGCGCGCCAGGAGGAGATCGTCATCGGCTCGCCCATCGCCAACCGGGCGCTGCCGGAGCTGGAGTCGCTCATCGGCCTCTTCGTCAACACCGTGGCCCTGCACGTGGACCTGCGCGGCAACCCGAGCTTCCGTCAGCTCCTGTCGCGGGTCCGCGACGTCACGCTGGGCGCCTACGCGCATCAGGAGGTGCCCGTCGACCAGGTGGTGGACACCCTCGTCCCCCAGCGACAGCTGAACCGGGCGCCGCTCTTCCAGGTGATGTTCGTCCTCCAGAACACGCCCATGGAAGCGCTGGTGCTCCCGGAGCTGACCCTGGTCCCCATGCCCGCGGACCGGGGCGCGTCCATCTACGAACTCACGCTGTCGCTGCAGGAGCGCGCGGATGGCTTCTCCGGCTTGCTGGAGTTCAACACCGACCTCTTCGAGCCCGACACACCCAGACGTCTGCGCGAAGCCTTCACCGTGCTCCTCGAGCGGGTGCTGGCGTCGCCGGACCTGTCGGTGGGAATCGATGCGGTGGTCCCCGGATTCGAAGTGCAGGAGTGAGCGCCGTCATGGAACTCAAGAATCGCTATCGCAACACCGAGTCGATGATTGGCCACGGCAATCCATCCTTCACCGCCGCGAAAGAGGCGGGGCTGCTGGACTTGTCCGTGCACAACACCGGACGCGGCTCGCTCTCACTGCCGGATGGCCGTGAGTTCATCAACACCTGCTCATGTTCGTACCTGGGGCTCGATTCGCACCCGGACGTGCTCCAGGGCGCCATCGACGTCCTCCAGCGCGAGAAGACGATGACCATGTCCATCTCCCGTCTGCGCGTGCGACTGGCGGACCTGGATGCGCTCGAGGAGGAGCTGACCCACCTCTGGCGCGTGAAGACGGTGGTCACCAACTCCGCCAGCTCCGCCAGCGCGGGCCTGCTGCCCCTCATCGCCTCCGGACACCTGCTGCCGGATGGACAGAAGCCCATCCTCGTCTTCGACAAGTCCGCGCACTTCTCGATGAACCTCATCAAGCCCATCTGCGCGGATGAAACCCACGTCGTCACCGCGCCCCACAATGACTTGAACTTCCTGGAGGACCTCTGCCGCAAACACGCGCGCGTCGCGTATGTCGCGGATGGCTTCTACTCGATGGGCGGCGTGGCCATCGTGAAGGACCTGTTCGCCCTCCAGGACAAGTACGGCCTGTTCCTCTACTTCGATGACTCCCACTCGCTCTCCATCTACGGCGGCGCGGGAGAGGGCTACGTGCGCGCGACGATGGAGGGCGAGGTCAACCCTCGCACCATCATCATCGGTTCGCTGGGCAAGGGCTTCGGCACCGCGGGCGGCGCCATCATGCTCGGGCCCAAGCACCACGCGGACCTGGTGGGCCGCTTCGCGGGACCGCTCGGCTGGTCACAGAGCCTGGCGATTCCAGCCATTGGCGCCAGCGTGGCCTCCGCCCGTCTCCACGGCACCCCCGAGCTGGCCGCGCGGCAGAAGGCCCTGCGCGCCAACGTGCGCTACTTCGACGAGCGGGTGCGCACCCGGACCTCGGGCGAGGACTTCCCCATCAAGATCATCGACGTGGGGCCAGAGGCTGTCGCCGTGGAGTACTCGCGCAAGCTGATGGAGCGAGGCTTCTACTCGTCGGCGGTGTTCTTCCCCATCGTCCCGAAGGGGCGGGCGGGGCTGCGCATCATGCTTCGCTCCAACATCTCTTCCGAGGACCTCCGGCGACTCTGTGACGTCGTCCTGGAGCTGACCTCGCCCGGCACCTGAGCCGAGGAGCCACGCGCATCATGACCATGCCCTTGCAATGCAGGTCCTTCCTGGTGACTCCCGCCATCGACCCCTCGCGCTTCGACAAAGCGCTGGAGGTGGGGGCGGACATGGGATTGCTGGACCTGGAGGATGGCGTCCCCGAAAGCCTCAAGAACGAGGCGCGCCGACTGGCCATCTCCTACCTCTCCTCTTCGAGACCGCGCGGGCCCCTGTGCCTGCGCATCAACAGCCTGCGCACCGAGGCGGGCCTTCGCGACGTGCTCGCCCTCCTGGACTCCAACGCCCGGTTGGAGGCCCTGCTGCTGCCGAAAGTCGAATCCCCGTCGGAGATTCATCAAGTGGAGGCGCTGCTCGGCGAGCGCTTCCCGGAAATGTCCCTGCTCGCCATCATCGAGACGGCGCGCGGCGTGGAAGCGGTGGACGCCATCGCCATGTCCACCCCCCGCCTGCGGGGCCTCATCTTCGGCGCCGCGGACCTGTCCGCGCAGCTCGGCGTCCCCCTGGCCTGGGAGCCGCTGCTCTACGCGCGCTCCCGCATCGCCATGGCGGCGACCATCGCCGGGGTGAGCGCCATCGACTCGCCGTTCTTCGACCTGGAGGACCTGGCGGAGCTGGAGGACGAGACGCGCCGGGTCTGCGCGCTGGGCTACACCGGGAAGATTGTCATCCACCCGGACCAGGTGGGCGTCGTCCACGCGGCGCTGCGGCCCACCGCGCAGATGGTGGCCCATGCGCGGCGCGTGCTCGCACAGGCGGGGGACGGAAAAGGCGGCATCCACGTCGTCGGAGGGAGCATGATTGGTCCTCCGCTGGTGACGGTGGCTCGGCGCGTCCTGGCCAGCGTCCAGCTCGAGGAGGCCCTGTCACCCGTCCAACTCCGGGCGGGCTCCAGGAGTGGAGACTCATGAAGAAACTGGTGGCCGCCCACAAGAAGGTGGGCAAGCAGCGCTACCGTGAGACACACGGCCTCTTCTACGAGGACTTCGAGGTGGGGGACGTCTTCGAGCATCGTCCGGGGCGCACCATCACCGACGTGGACAACATGTGGCAGTCCCTGCTGAGCCTCAACACCCACCCGCTCCACATCGACGCCGTCTACGCCAGCAAGACGGAGTGGAAGCAGCCGCTCATCTCCAGCCTCGTCACGCTGGCCATCGTCGGGGGGATGAGTCTGAACAGCACCAGTGCCAAGGGCGTGGCGAACCTCGGGTGGGATCGCATCCGGTTGACGGCCCCCGTCTTCGTGGGGGACACCCTGTACGCGGAGAGCCGTGTGCTGGCGAAGCGGAAGTCCCGCTCCCGCCCGAAGCAGGGAGTCGTCACCGTGGAGACCCAGGGCCTCAAGGCGGACGGCACCGTCGTGATGACCTTCGAGCGCTCCTTCCTCGTGCCCTTGCGGCGCCATGGCGTGGATGTGGATGCGAACTACTGAAGTGATGACGGCGGTGGTGGTTCGGACCCCAGGTGGTCCAGAGCAGCTTCACCTGGAAGAGATGCCCCGCCCCACTCCCGCCCCTGGTCAGCTCCTCGTCAGGGTGCGCGCCTCCGCTCTCAACCGCACCGACACCACGCAGCGCGCGGGCGGCTATGCGCTGCCTCCAGACGTCACCAGTCCGCTGCTCGGCGTGGAGGTCGCCGGTGTCGTGGAGGCCGTGGGGCAGGGCGTCCGCGCCTTCGTGCCCGGCCAGCGCGTCTTCGGCCTCGTGGATGGCGGCGGGTACGCGGAGGCGTGTTTGATGGAAGAGGGCATGGCGGTGCCCATTCCAGAGGGCTGGTCCTTCGTCGAGGCGGCGGCCACGCCGGAGGCGTACTGCACGGCGCACGAGTCCCTGCTGGAGCTGGGCGGGCTCGCCTCGGGTCAGTCCGTGCTCATCCATGCGGGTGGAAGCGGAATCGGCACCGCCTGCATCCAGGTGGCGCGCTCGGTGGGCGCGCGGGTGTTCATCACCGCGGGCACGGAGGAGAAGAAGCGCCGGTGTCTCGCGCTGGGCGCGGACGCGGGCGTGGTGCGCACCCAGGAGGACTTCGCGCCAGCGCTCGCGCGGTGGACGCAAGGGCGCGGCGTGGACCTGGTGGAGGACTTCGTCGGCGGCGCGGCGCTGGAGCGCAACCTGGCCTCACTGCGCCTGGGCGGGTGTCTGCTGCTGGTGGGGCTGATGGATGGAATGCGCGGGGACATCGACTTGAAGCAGGTGGTGCTGCGCCGGCTTCAAATCAAGGGCATGGCCCTGCGTCCGTTGCCGCTGCCCGCCAAGCTGGCCGTCATGCGGCGCTTCCAGGAGCGGTGGCTGCCGGAGCTCGTCGCCGGCAGGGTCCGCCCCGTCATCGACTCCACCTTCCCGCTGGCGCGCGTGGCGGATGCTCACCGCCACATGGAGTCCAACGCGAGCTTCGGGAAGATAGTGCTGGAGCTCTGAGGCTCAGCTCCCCGTGGCCAGGCGGACGTCCCGCTTCGGCGCGGCTTCCGGCGTGTGCAGCAGCGCGTAGGGGTCCAACGCGTCGCCGCCGACCGTCTCCAGCCCCACGGAGGTTCCCAGGCCCAGCCGCTCCGCGTGCTTGAGGAAGAGCGCGGTGACGACCTGGTCCTCCAGCGCGTAGCCCGTGGAGTCGAACACGGTGGGCTTCTCCCGCCACGGCTCGTACACGTCCGGGTTCTTCACCAGGGTGATGAGGTCCGGGCCCACCTGGTCGGGGCGGATCTGCTGGCACTCGCCCTCCACCAGGCACTGCACCGTGAAGTCGGGGCACACCAGGCTGCGCTCCAACAGCGACTTCGGCAGCTCCGTCTTGCCGGGCAGGTCGGAGCCCACGGCGTTGATGTGCACGTGCGGCTTGAGATTCTTCTCGGAGAGGACGGGCCCGCCTCCCACGGCGACGGAGGTGGCCGTGCAGATGATGTCCGAGCGCTCCTCCAGCTCCGCGAGGGGAACAATCTTCACGTTCAGCCCGAGGAACGCCGTGCGGCGCGCGAACGACTCCTGCGCCTCCGGATTCGTGTCGTAACCGAGGACCTCGGTGATGGGGAACAACCGGCTGATGGCGTGGAGCTGCGTCACCGCCTGGGCTCCGCAGCCAATCAAGCCGATGACGCGGCTGTCGGGCGAGGCCAGGCAGCGCGTGGCCACCGCGGAGGCCGCGCCCGTGCGCAGCGCCGTGGCGAAGACGCCGTCCATCAGCGCGATGAGGTGGCCGGAGCGCACGTCATAGAGGCTGTTGGTCGCGATGATGGTGGGCAGCCCCCGCTCCTCGGGGTTGTGAGGGCTGTAGCTCACCATCTTCACCGTCACCGCGTGCCCGCGCTGCATCACCGGCATCCACTCCAGACACCCCGGCTGGCGCGCGGATTCCAACAGGAAGCCGTCCCGTTTGCGGACCTCCGTCTGCTCCCCATCGAAGGTGCGCAGCGCTTCGGTCAGCGCGTGGATGAGTTCGTCCATCAGCGCGTTCGCGCCGACCTCCTCCACGATGCAGCGCAGGTCGGACCGAGTCACCAACAGCGTCCGTGTCGCGTCGCTCTTCACTCGAGATACCCCTGGGCTGAATCACTGTTTCAGCAGCTCACGCGCGAAACAGGGCCTGCTGATAACACAGGTCTGTAGTGGGGGCGCAAACTAGCAGGGCTTTCATGTTCGCGAACAGGGGGGGCTCAACCCGGCGAAAACTGGAGTATTTGCAGGGTCATCGCTCCGTGACGTGAACGATGCAGCGGAATCCGATGTGTGTGGTTCCGCTGTCAACGGCCTGCGGAGAACGCGCCGCGGGGCGGTAGCGCAGGCAGTAGTTGGACGCGCAGAGGTGGCTTCCGCCCTTGAGGACGCGGCGCGGAATCTTCACCTGCGGCGTGCAGGGGTCGAAGCTCGCGCCGTGCGACGGAGGGCCTCGGGGATTGACGGGGATGCAGCACGCCTTGCCCCCGTTGCCCTGGTGGCGCTCCTGGAACCAGTCCGTGGTCCACTCCCAGACGTTGCCAGCCATGTCGAACAGGCCGTACCCGTTGGGTGGGAAGCTCCCCACTGGCGAGGTCCCCTCGAATCCATCCGTGTTCAAGTTCTGCCAGGGGAACTCTCCCTGCCAGATGTTCGCCATTTGCTGCCCTTCCGGTGAAAACTCGTCTCCCCAGACGTAGACCTTGCGGTCCAGGCCGGCGCGCGCGGCGCGCTCCCATTCGGCCTCGCTGGGGAGGGCCTTGCCGACCCATGCGGCGTAGGCCTCCGCGTCCTCGTAGGCGACGTGGACCACGGGATGTGACTCTCGGCCCTTCCAGGTGGTGCCGTGGCCCTCCGGCTGTTTCCAGCAGGCGCCGGGCGTGTAGGCCCACCAGTTGGACAAGTCCTTCAGGTCCACGCGCTGAGCCGTCTTGCGGAACACGAGGGCGCCGGGCACGAGCAGCTCCGGCGCCGCGCCCGGGAAGTCGTCGGGATTCAGGGGGCGCTCGGCCACGGTGAGGTAGCCCGTCGCGTCCACGAAGCGCGCGTAGTCGGCGTTCGTCACCGGATGGCGGTCCATCCAGAAGCCGCTCACCGTCACCTGGTGCTCGGGCCGCTCCTCCGGATAGTGGCGGTCCGAGCCCATCCAGTACGTGCCCCCGGGGATCCACGCCATGCCGGGGAACGGCGCTTCACCGGGCGCCGCATTCGTGTCGACCTCGTTCTCGGGGCGCGACACTCGCGACTCCAGTTGCGTGGCTCCCTCGACGACATCCGTGCTGCTCATCTGGCGCCTCGTTCCGTGGAGGGGACTCGATGAGTTCCCCAGGCGGCAAGCTGGGTGGCCCCGGCGCGCGCGACAAGCCGGCCCTCCAGGGTGGGGCTCCCGAGGCGACGCACGGAGCAGACGCGGTCCGGGCACCCGGTCCTGCGAGCGCCCGGCGTGGAGCCGCCGCGCGGATTGGCGGCCTGTGCACGCGTGGACAACGTCCTCTCGCCAACGCGGTTCGACCCGAACCGACAGCCCCGCGAGCGGTGGGCGGCGGATGGAGCGCGACGGACATGAGCACCGACACGACGACCGAGACGCAGACGGGCGCACTTCGAGACGACGAGACGCCCGACACGCGAGCGCTGCAAAAGCTCAGCCCGTTCGAGCTGAAGGACACGCTCATGACGCTGGCGGATGAGTCCGCGAAGACGCGCGCGGCGGTGATGCTCAACGCGGGCCGGGGCAATCCCAACTGGATCGCCACCACGCCGCGCGAGGCGTTCTTCCTCTTGGGCCAGTTCGCGCTGCGCGAGTCGCGTCTGACGTGGAACGAGCCGGACGTGGGGCTCGCGGGCATGCCGAGGTCCCCGGGCATCGCCGCGCGACTGCGGCGCTTCCTCGACGAGAGCGACGACAGCGCGGCCATCCGGCTCCTGAGAGACTCGGTCAACTACGGCGTCTCCAAGCTGGGCTTCGACGCGGACAAGTTCGTCTGGGAGCTGACCGACGCGGCCATCGGCGACAACTATCCGGTGCCGGACCGGATGCTCGTCCACGCCGAGAGAATCGTGCGGGCCTACCTGGCCCAGGAGATGTGTGACAACCGTCCGCCGCCGGGGAACTTCGACTTGTTCGCCGTCGAGGGTGGCACCGCGGCGATGACGTACATCTTCCGTTCTCTGATGGTGAACGGCCTGCTCCAGAAGGGCGACACCATCGCCCTGGGAACGCCCATCTTCACGCCGTATCTGGAGATACCGCGCCTGGAGGAGTTCGACCTGCGCACGGTGGACATCCGCCAGAGCGCGATGACCGAGGAAGGCCGCCACGCGTGGCAGTATCCGGAGTCGGAGCTGCGCAAGCTGGAGGACCCGCGCATCAAGGCGTTCTTCGTCGTGCACCCCGGCAACCCCGGCGCGACGGCCATGCGGCGCGAGTCATTGGACCTGCTGGTGGACCTGGTCCGCACGAAGCGGCCCGACCTGCTGCTGCTCACCGACGACGTGTACGGAACCTTCGTCGAGGGCTTCCGCTCACTCGCCGCCGAGCTGCCGCACAACACGCTCCTGGTCTACTCGTACTCGAAGCACTTCGGGTGCACCGGGTGGCGCCTGGGCGTCGTGGCGCTCCACGAGGACAACATCATCGACTCGATGATTGCCCGGCTGCCGGAGGGCCAGCGGGAGATGCTCAACGAGCGCTATGGCTCAATCACCCTGGAGCCGGAGCGGCTGAAGTTCATCGACCGGATGGTGGCGGACAGCCGCGCCGTCGCCCTGAACCACACCGCGGGCCTGTCCCTGCCGCAGCAGCTCCAGATGAGCCTCTTCTCGCTGTTCGCCCTGCTGGACAAGGACGACGCGTACAAGAAGCGCTGCCGGCGAATCTGCCGCGACAGGCTCGCGGGCTTGTACCAGGGCATGGGACTCGACCTGCCCGAGGACCCGCTGCGCACCGCGTACTACCAGACGTTGGACCTGGACGTGTGGGCGCGAAAGAACGTGGGCCAGGACTTCGTCGAGTACGAGGAGTCGCGGCATGACCCGCTCGACATCGTGCTCTCCCTGGCGCGACGGCACGGCGTGGTGCTGCTCAACGGCAGCGGCTTCGAAGGGCCGGAGTGGTCGGCGCGGGTGTCGCTCGCGAACCTGGATGACGACGAGTACCCCCGCATCGGCCAGAGCCTGAAGGACATCGTCATCCGCGCCATCGCGGAGTGGAAGGGCCGCGACCTGGACTCGTGAGGTTCCGTGACGCCCACCCCGAATCGAGAGGTCCGCCATGAACAGTTCGAAGAACACGGTGCGAGGGCTGCTGTGCGCGCTGGGCTTGCTGCTGACGGGCGCTGGAATCGCGGCGCAGGAGAGCCCGCCGCCGACGAACCCGGGCTCGTCGAAGGATTCGCCGAACACCGAGGAGGCGCGGGCCAAGAGCCCCGAGGAGATGGCCTCCGTGCGCATCCTCGCCACGGGCGGCACCATCGCCGGGGCGCAGGGCAATCCCCAGGGCTACGGCTACAAGTCCGGCGCCTTCAAGGTCGAGGACCTCATCAAGGCCGTCCCCAACCTCGACAAGGTGGCGAAGCTGACCGGTGAGCAGGTGGCGAACATCGGCAGTCAGGACATGAACGACGCGGTGTGGCTGAAGCTGGCGAAGCGGACCAACGAGCTGCTCGCTTCGCCGGACGTGGACGCCGTCGTCGTCACGCACGGCACCGACACGCTGGAGGAGACGGCGTACTTCCTGGACCTGGTCGTCAAGAGCGAAAAGCCCGTCGTGCTCGTGGGCTCCATGCGTCCGGCCACCGCCATCAGCGCGGACGGGCCGGGCAACCTCTACAACGCGGTGTCGGTGGCGGCGTCCCCCGAAGCGAAGGGGCGCGGGGTGCTCATCGTCATCAACGATGAAATCCACACCGCGCGCAACGTCACCAAGACGAACACCACCAACGTGGAGACCTTCCGCAGCCCGAACCGCGGCCCCGCGGGCGTCGTCAACACCGGGGAGGTCCACTGGTTCGAGCGGATGGACAAGAAGCACACCGTGGACTCGGAGTTCTCCGTCACCGGCAAGAACACGCTGCCCCGGGTCGACATCCTGTACGCCCACGCGAACATGAGCCCGGACCTCATCGACTCGGCGGTGAAGAACGGCGCCAAGGGGCTGGTCATCGCGGGGGTGGGGGACGGGAACATGACCCAGCCGGCGCTCGACACGCTGGCCCGGCACGTGAAGAAGGGCGTGGTGGTGGTGCGCAGCACGCGACTGCCCAGCGGGCTGGTGTTGCGCAACAACGAAATCAACGACGACCAGAAGGGCTTCGTGGCCTCCGGTGAGCTGAACCCGGCGAAGTCGCGCGTGCTGTTGCAGCTGGCCCTGCTGGAGACCAAGGACCCGACCCGGGTGCAGCGGATGTTCGAGGAGTACTGATGGCCAGCTCCCGCCTGCTCCCTGACTTCTCCCTGGTGAGGGGAGGACCCCTCTTCGAGCTGGAGCGCGGCCTGCACCTCATCGGGCCGCCCCGGTTCAAGGCCTGGCGGGCCGCGCTGTGCTTCACGCTCGTGAGCTGGGCGCCGCTGGCGCTGCTGACGCTGTTGCAGGGCGCGGGAGCCATGCGTCTGTTCCTCGCCGACTACCAGGTGCATGCGATGCTCCTGCTGTCGCTGCCCGTGCTCGTGGCGGCGGAGCCGTACATCGACAGCCGCGTCGGGGCGGCGGCGCGGCAGTTCCTCCGCGCGGCCCTGGTGGAGGAGAAGGACCGCGCGTCGTACGAGGCCATGGCTCGGGGACTGACGCGGTGGCGCGATGCTCCGCTCGTCGAGCTGCTGTTGCTGGGCCTCGTCATCGCGCTCGCGCTCATCTCCACGCCGGACCCGGCGAGGCAGTGGAGCATGGTGGCGGACCCGACGCCCCGACTGTCGCTGGCGGGCGGGTGGTACGAGTACGTGAGCGAGCCCCTGGCGCGCTTCCTCGTGTTCCGGTGGATATGGCGCGCCTTCGGCTGGGGCGTCTTCCTCCTGCGCGTCTCCCGGCTCCCGCTCCGGCTGGTTCCCACCCATCCGGACCTGGCGGGCGGGCTGGGATTCCTCGCCATCTGTCAGGCCAGCTTCGCGCCGGTGGTGTTCGCGGTGGCGGTTCCCGTCGCCGCCTATTCGTTCCGGACCAATGCCTCGGCCATCACCGAGTCCCCCCTGGACTACGTGATGCCGCAGGTCCTCTACACCGTCCTCGCCTGCCTCGCGGTGTTCGCCCCGCTGGCGTTCTTCTCCCGGCAGCTCGTGCACGCCAAGCGGCAGGGCGACCCGTGGTTCTCCGCGGTCGCCGCGCATCACTCGCGCCGGTTCGAGGACAAGTGGTTCCGCCGGAATCCAGGCGTGGATCCGCTGAGCTCGGAGGACTTCTCGTCACTGGCGGACCTGGGCACGTCCTTCGTGGTCGCCCGGAGGATGAAGCTGTTTCCCTGGGACCAGCGCTCGCTCATCGCGGTGGCGGCGGCGGGCCTGGCGCCGCTCGCCATCCTCCTGGTGCTCGACAGGCAATTCCTCGCGGTGGTGTCCCAGCTCAAGAAGAGCCTGAGCTGAGCCTTGGCGGGCGCCCGGGTGCCCGGGTGCCGTGGGCTCCCTCGAGGAGGTGGCGGTGAGGATAACTATCCGGGGGCTCCACTGCGCGCCGCCCGCGAGGAGGCGAGCATGCTCAGGTCCGTGATCGCATTCGTGTTGGGCAACATCGTGACCCTGTTCATGTTCACCGAGGGACTGGCGCGCCGTCCCGGGGAGATTCGTCACGTCCTGGAGCGCCCCGCGCTCTACGTGCGCGCCCTGGTGGTGGTGTTGCTGCTGGTGCCCCTGGTCGCCCTGGCGGTGGTCAAGGTCTTCCACCTGCCGACGGTGGTGGCGAGCGCCATCCTGTTGATGGCCGTCTGTCCCGGCGCGCCGCTGCAGGTGAATCAGGCGAAGGCGCTCGGCGCGAATCCCTCTACCTCCATCAACCTGCTGCTCCTGTTCAGCGTGTTCGCGCTCATCACCGTGCCGCTCTGGGTGATGGGCGTGGACCGGTTGCTCGGCGTCGAGTTCAAGGCGAGCCCGGACCTGGTCTTCCGCCTGCTGGCGGTGAAGATCCTCCCGCCGCTCGCGGTGGGCATCGCCGTGCGCCACTACGCCCCGAACGTGGCCAAGGCCCTGGCGCCGTGGTGCGGCAAGGTGTTCAGCGTGCTGTTGCTCGCCGTGTCCGTGGGGGTGCTCTTCATCGTCGGGCCCAGGCTCATCCACATCGCGTGGATCGCCATCTTCGCGTTGGTGGTCATCATCACCGTGTCGGTCCTGCTCGGGCACTGGGCCGGAGCGCCCAGGCTGGAGGACCGCAAGGCGGTGGCGCTGGCCACCGCCTTCGCGAACCCCGTGCTGGCCATGACCATCATCATCCAGAGCTATCCCAACTACCGGGCCCTGGAGGTCGCGGGCGTGGTGGGGGCCTACATCGTCATCCGGTTGCTCGCGCTCACTCCCTACAAGTTCTGGGTGAAGCGTCAGCGCGATTCGGAGCCCTCGCGGCACGCGCCGTCGGATGGCGTCCCGGTGTGACGTGCTCCGTCAGCGCTTGAGGCGGGCGGGGTCCTTGGGGTGGATGCTCACCTTCGCCCAGATGAAGCCCAGATCGCCCCAGTCCTGCACCGCCTTGACGGTGACGTGCTGACCGACGCGCAGCGCGCCCAGGAGCTTGCCGTACGCGGCGGGCTCGCCCTCGGGCGGGTCGTCTCGCAGGAGCGAGGGGGCGGTGCTCTCCAGCGTGCTGCCCACGAAGCGCTGGGGCGGCAGGGACCACTCGGCCTGGGATTGCTTGCAGTAGAAGCAGGTGCGCCAGGTGTTGGTGCCCGACAGGTACTGGCCCAGGTAGACCCAGGCGTCCTTGCTGCCCTCGCCCAGCCGCGTCGCGAGGTCCGGCGCGCTCGCTTCGGCCTGGGAGAAGACCTGCACGGCGGGCGCGTCCCGGTCATAGAGACGGGGCGTGCCTTCCCGTTGCAGGGAGACCTGGTCGGCGGCGATCTTCTGGGTGAGCTGCACGGCGAGCATCCGGGTGATGGGGTCTCTGAGCCGCTCCAGCAACGCCGGATGGGCGTGGATGGAGAGGGGCCCGTAGAAGGAGTCGCTGGCGACGATGCGCTCGGTCTGCGCCGCGCCCTGGAGGTTCTTGATGTGGCTGGCGATGAGGTCGCTGGCGCTCTCCTCCTGCCAGAGGAACTGGCCCAGGAGTCGGCCCTTGTCCTTGGGGCCCAGGGCCCAGGCGGTCATCACCTCGTCCTGGTTCTCCTCCAGGCACTGGCGCTGCGCGTCGCTCGCGTCCACGGCCAGCTCGGCGTCTCCGTAGGCGTAGCTGGTCTGCATCATCGACACCTGCTTGCCCGCGAGAAGTCGGCCGATCTCCGCCTTCTGGTAGTTGGCCATGTCGCGCGCGAAGGCATGGCTGGAGCGGGAGAGGGCGGAGAGGGGCGTGGAGATGGGGCCTGTCGTGTCCTCGTTCTCGTCCAATGACGACGGCTTCGCGCCCGAGTCGATCTCCACGAAGAGCACGCCCCGCGCCTTGAGCTGCTTGAAGAACAGGTCGATGCCCGCCTGCGCCTGGGGGTTCTTCTTCCAGCGCTCCGTGTCCGTGAGCCCTCGCAGCAACAGGACGAAGGTGTCGAGCCCGGTGTTGTCGAAGACGCCTCCGTCGATGAGCGGCTCGCGGTGCCCCTTCGCGTCGATGACTCCGGGCAGGTCGACGACGAAGGGGAAGTTCGCGGACGCGCGGACCGCGTCGGCGAGCGCGATGTCCCCCGTCGTGGTCAGCTCGCTGGTGGAGCGGGCCTGGGCCTCCGGCTGGGTGCCATCACTCACCATGCGCGGGGGCAGGGGAGGCTTGCCGGTGACGACCCGTCCGCCCGTGCGCGCGCTGGCCGTGTTGAGGAAGAGCAGGGGGACGCTGCCATCCTCGGGGAGGCTCGCGGGCCAGCCCAGGTAGTCGGACCAGAAGGACGCCAGGCCTCCGCCACGGCTCACCCCCGGCATCACCACGCCGCGCAGCAGGGGCGCGTTGAAGTCGACGAACATGTCATCGAGCGCATCGCTGCTCAGCGGCCACAGCCGGTCCGCCGTCAGGCCACAGGCGCCGTTCATCAGGTGCGACGCGAGCTCCTCGCGAGGCGCGTGCTTGAGCGGCACGTCGGCCGGGACAATCTCCCCCAGCGTCCCCGCCGCCAGCCGGTGCGAGAAGTGCGCGCTGGCGACGCTGCCGCCGGAGACGCTGCTGATGAAGAGCACGTGGTCCGACAGCGGCTGCGCGCGGCACCGCTCCGAGGTGGCGTCGGGGACGCTCACGTGCATCCGGCTCAGGCTCTCCAACGTGAGCATGGCGAAGATGGCCGCGCGCGAGCCGCCTCCCGCCGCGGAGACGAAGACCACCGGCCCGTCACACATCTGCTCCAGGCGACGGTTCGCCGTGCCGAGCCAGCGGGTGAAGAGGACGTCCTCGCTCGCGGACGCGCCCTCGGCCAGCGGCAGGGGCGTGAGGGACTCCTGCCTGTCCAGCAGGTTGACGACGAGGAACCCGGAGGCCAGCAGCGCGAGGGCGAGCACGGCGCGCTGGACCACGCTCTCCACCAGGTCGAGCGCGCGGGCAGCGCACAGAATCACGAAGAGCAGGTGGTAGATGGCCCAGATGGTGTAGAGCCGGAAGCTCGCCTCGGGAATCGTCGGGATGAAGAAGCCCCAGAGCAACTCCGCGAGGAAGTAGGAGCCCAGCGACATCACCAGGCCTCGGGTGATGACCTCCGTCAGGACGCGCAGCGAGGGCTTCCAGGCAATCACCCGGGTGCCCACCAGTCCGAGCACTCCCACGGCCGCCGCCAGCGTGGCGACGAGGATGGGCCCCGAGTCCCTGGCCTTCCATGGCGCGGGCAGCAGCCCCAGGAAGCCGACGAGGCCCAGCGCCAGTCCCGCCACGATGATGCCGAAGTACAGCAGTCCTCCTGGGGTCCGCGGTCCGTTGGCGGGAAACGCCAGGGGGAAGCGTGCCAGCGTCACCAGCCTTCGGCACACCGCGAGCACCGCCCGACTGACGAAGTTGCGGCGCTCCATCCACCGGGGGACGTCCTCGCGCGGCACGAAGACCCACATCGCGCTCATCAAGAAGAAGGCTCCGAGCAGCAGGACGTACGCCCAGAACGTCACGGCCATCAGCGCGGAGCCGCCCGCTTGCAGCGAGGCCACACCGGGCAGTTGCAGCACGATGTTGTGGATCTGCGGCAGGTTCGTCAGCGCGAGGCCGGCCACCAGCAGCGCGATGATGGTCGCCAGCCGCTTCTCGACATAGCCGACCCAGGCGGGGACTCGCGGTGCTTCCCTCAGCGCGCCCGGCACCGCGTGCACCAGCTGATTGCGTCCGCCAGCATCACCCAGGGGAAGTGGGGGCCCGCCGCGCTGCTCCACCACGTTGGGTCTGCTCCTGCTCTGGCGTCGCTTGCTCACGGGCCCCCCTCGTTGGACAGGCGGAACCGTCCGATGAGTTCTGGCTAGTACGGCTTGTCCAGAATATCACCGTTGCGTCTGTCCATGGGCCCCGGGGGGCGGGGTGGACGCCTACTCGTGTGGCGAGGAGCCGTCGTCGAGCCGGGCCAGCCGATGGCGCAGGGCTTCCAGCCGGCGGCGGTCGTCATCGCCCTCGGCGGCGGGGATGGCCTCCTCCACCAGGGCGTTGAGCCGGTGGAGTCCGTCCTTCACGAGCGACCACTCGGCCTTCGAGTGGTGGGTCCGGTGTGACAGGTACTCCACCACACCGTTCAAGGTCTGCGGGTGGATGTTCTTCGCGCCGATGCGCTCCGTCACTCCAGTCCGGTCCAGCATCTGCTGTGTCTGGCTCAGCACGCGGGAGAGCATCAGCGTGATTTCACGGTGCTCCAGCGAGTCCTTCAGCGCGCCGAGCATGTCCGCGCCGGGCACGTCGAGGTCCGAGGTGACTTCCAGGTCCAACAGCACGACGTGGACGGGGGAGGTAGCGCTGTCCACCCGGCCGATGATGGCGTCCCGGAGGGACGTGGCGTTGGCGAAGAAGATGCCTTCGTTCGGACGAATCATCAGCAAGCCGGGCACGGTGAGGGGCGCGGGCTGGCGACGGACATCCGCGAAGTCCAGCGTGCCCGGCGCGCGGCCCAGCTCACTCACGCGGGGCTGGCTGGCACGCCAGACGAGGAGCGCCACGGACAGACCCACGGAGACCATCAGTCCGGGGAGCACCTCGAGCACGAGCACGCTGAGGAGCGCGCCCGCGGCGAGGAGGAAGTCGGTGCGGCGCAGCTTGAAGAGGCGGCGCATCTCCTTCACGTCCATCATCCCCACGGTGGCGAGGATGACGATGGCGGCCAGCGTGGCCTCCGGCAGCGTGCGGAACAACGGGGTGAAGAAGAGCGCCACCAGCGCGAGGATGGCGGCGGCGAGCAGGCTGGACATCTGCGAGCGCGCCCCGGCCGCGTCATTCGCCGCGGACTTGGACAGGCTGCAGCCCACGGAGAGGCCTCGGAAGAGTCCCGCGCCCAGGTTCGCCGCGCCCAGGCCGATGAGCTCCTGGTTGGGGTCCACTTCATACCGGTGCTTGGATGCGAACACGCGCGCCGGGCCAATGGCCTCCGCGAACGCCACCAGCGCGATGCCGAACGCGCCCGGCAGCAGCTTCAAGAGGTCGCCCATGCCCACGTCCGGAATGGCCGGGCCGGACAGGCCCGAGGGGATGTTTCCCACCACCTTCACGCCGTGCCCCTGGAGGCCGAGCACGCCGACGACGACGGTGCCCAGCACCAGCACGACGAGGGACGCGGGCAGGCGTGGCAGGAGCCGGCCTAGCAGCAGCAATACCGCGACGCTCGCCGCGCCGATGACGAGCGTGAGCGGCTGCGTCTGTCCCAGGTGCGTCACCAGGTGCCACAGGCGCTCGAAGAAGTTGCCGCCCCCGGCCTCGATGCCGAGCAGCTTGGGCACCTGTTTGATGGCGATGACCAGCGCGAGGCCGAAGACGAAGCCGGTGAGGACCGACTCCGAGAAGAACTGGGCGATGCGCCCGAGCTTCAGGACTCCGGCGAGGATGGAGATGGCGCCGGCGAGGATGGCCAGGGTGGCGGTGAGCGCGATGAAGCGAGGCGTGCCCGAGGGCGCGAGCGCGGCCACCGTGGACGCGGAGAGCACGGCCACCGTGGCGGAGATGGCGACCACGAGCTGCCGGGACGTGCCCAGCAAGGCATAGAGGACCAGCGCCACCGGACCCGCGTAGAAGGCGGCCTGTGGTGGCACGCCCGCCAGCTCCGCGTAGGCCATGGCCTCCGGAATCTGGAGCGCCGTGATGGTCAGCGCCGCCGCGACGTCGCGCTTGAGCGAGCTCGGACGCCACTTGGGGAGCCAGGACAGGAACGGCAGGAAGCGCGCGACGGAGGGGGCTCCGGGGCTGTGCGGATGGGAGATCTCCGGCATGTGGGTCGCTCCGGCGGTCGTGTCCCTCACACGTTGCTGAGCGCACCCCGGTCCGACAATCGAGCCCGCGCCGATTCGAGCGCTCGCCAGGCCCGGTCCTCCCGGGCCGCGAGGCGGGGCGAGCGAGCGGCGAACGCGGCGGTTCTCGGCGGGCCCTCTCTCGCCGGTCCCCCGGACTGTTGCGTGCAAGTCAGCTCCGGCCCACGTTGCCGGACGTGAGAGCCGGGCAGGTGATTCCGCCGTCCTCGCTCCACGGGAGAGGTGCCACCATGTTGGAGCCATCGACCGCGGGACTGACGGCCCAGGAGATTCAAGACCTGGCGCGCGACGCCTATGTCTTTGGATTGCCGATGGTGGAGCACTACCGGCTCTTCGCGCTGGGCTTCCTGTCGGACTCGCCGCAGGTCCGGCCCGCCAACGTCTTCCTGCACTTCCCCCGGCTCTTCACCCCGAAGGACCGCGATGTCGTCTCCGCGAACAACGACACGCTCTATTCGGAGGCGAACCTGGACCTGCGCGGCGAGCCCGTGGTGCTGGACACGCCCGAGCTGGGGGGACGGTACTTCTGCGTCCAGTTGGTCGACATCACGACGAACAACCTGGAGTACATCGGGACGCGGGCAACGGGAACGGACCCCCGACGCTTCGTCATCGCGGGTCCCGACTGGAAGGGCGAGCTGCCGGAGTCACTGAAGGATGCGCTCGTCATCCGGTCGCCCTCGATGTTCGTGGCGGCGCTGCTGCGCATCGGAGTCCAGGGGCCCGAGGACGTGTCCAAGGCGGCTTCTCTCCAGCAACAGTTCCGCCTGACGCCGCTCCATGTGCTCACGAAGCGCCCCGCGCCGACGCTGCCCGACGTGGTCTGGCCGCCGTACTTCGACGACAAGGCGGACAGCTCGTTGAAGGCGTTCGAGTACGTCAACTTCATGATGCAGTGGCACCGCTTCACGGACGCGGAGCAGCCCTTGCTGGCGCGCTTCGCCCGCATCGGCGTGCGGCCCGGCGCGCGCATGGATGCCCAGGCGTTCGCGCCCGAGGTGCGCGCGGCGATGTTGGAGGGTGTGAAGGATGCGCGCCGGGTCATCCAGAAGCGCCCCGTGCTGAAGCAGGGATGGGAGCTGCCCGACCCGAAGGTGGGTGCGTTCGGGGGCGACTACCCGTTGCGTGCGCATGTCGCGTGGAACTACATCTACGCGAACTCTCCCGTGGAGGCCGTCTATCCCATCACCCACCTGGATGGTGAGGACCGCCTGTTGGATGGGAGCCGGAGTCGCTACGTGCTGCGTTTCCCGGCGGACGCGCTGCCTCCCGCCCGGTTCTTCTGGTCCCTCACGGCGTACGACGCGGACACACGGATGCTGGTGGACAATCCCATCCAGCGCTACTCGGTGGGGGACCGCTCGCGCGACTTGAAGAAGTCGAGCGATGGCTCCATCTCCTTCTTCCTCCAGCACGACGCCCCCGAGCCGCAGCGGGTGGCCAACTGGCTGCCCATCCCCGACGGGCGCTTCTATGTCCTGCTGCGCATCTACGGCCCCACCGGGTCGGCGTTGAGAGGGGCCTACGTCCCTCCGGCCATCGATGCGCTGAGCGATTGACTGACGTCCCGAATGCTCGGAGCCGGGGTTCCCGCCCCCAGGGGAGGGGGCCGTTGACGGGCTGCTCGTCGATGGACATCCCCACCCGGTGCCGCTGCTGGCACAGGGGGATGGATGCGAGCACCGAGCGCGAGGCAATGCGGGTCGTTGGTCCTGGCGATGCTGCTGGTCATCCCGCTGCTTTCGTCCGCTGAAGCGCCGGCTTCCGCGCCGGCTGGAGGCGAGGGCGCGGACCAGCAGGACCTGGCGAAGGCGGTGCAGAATCCGGTGGCCGACCTCATCAGCGTTCCACTTCAAGACAACCTGGACCTGGGCGTGGAGCCCGGGGAGCGGGTGAGGAACACGCTCAACATCCAGCCCGTGGTACCGCTGCCGCTGACGCGGGAATTCAACCTCATCGCGCGGGTCATCCTGCCCATCCTCTATCAACCGGACCTGGCCGACGGGAGTGGCGGGACGTTCGGGTTGGGAGACACATCAGCGACGTTCTTCGTGGCGCCGAAGAAGCCGGGGCTCTTCATCTGGGGCGTGGGCCCGGCGTTCCTGTTGCCGACGGGGACGGCGGACGTATTGGGCACGGGCAAGTGGAGCGTGGGGCCGTCCGTGGTGGTGCTGGTTCAGCCGTCGCCCTGGTCCATCGGCGTGCTGGCCAGCAACGTGTTCTCCGTGTTCGGTGATGATGACCGGGGGACGGTGAACCAGCTGCTGCTCCAGTACTTCATCACCTGCAACCTTCCGAAGGGCTGGTACGTGACGTCGGCGCCCATCCTCACGGCGAACTGGGAGGGGCCCTCTGGAGAGCGGTGGACCGTTCCTTTCGGCCTGGGGGCAGGGAAGGTCTTCACCGTGGGCAAGCAGGCCCTGAATGGCTCCGTGTCGGCCTACTACAACGCGATTCGTCCCGACCTGCCGGGGAGCGCCGAGTGGCAGCTCCGAGTCCAGCTCTCCTTCCTGTTCCCACTGAAGAAGAAGCACTGAGTCCTCCCGGTGAAGGCTGTCACGCCAGCCCGGGTGGATTGCCAGCGCCGCCATCATCGTGCGTCCGCGCCATCTCCAAGCACGTCAGCGTGCTGGAGCAGGCGGGGTTGATCACCAAGAGTCGCGACGCGCAGCGGAGGCCCGGTCGGATTTCGCTCGGTCCTCTTCAGCAGGTCGACACGTGGCTGGACGGCTACCGGCGCCTCTGGGAAGGCCGGTTCGACAAGATGGAGAAGATCCTGGCCCGCGTTCAGGCGGTGGCTCGCGAGGTCGAGGATCTCGCGGCGGTGGTTGCCGAGGCCGGTGGGAGGGCGATGGCCTACGGGATGTCGTCTGGAGCGGCGCTGGTGCTCGAAGCCGTTGGCGCGGGGCTGCCGATTTCGCGGTTCGCGCGGGACGCGGACGGCGGTGGCCTTCCCGACGCGCTGCTGGCGTCTATCGGTACGCCGGGCCTCGTCGTCGCTGGCGGCGCCAGTCCCGGGTGGATGATGGATGGCGCGAAAGCAGTGGCCGCGAGGCTCCGGGAGGGGACGCTGCAAGTGATTCCGGACCAGACGCACAACGTCTCGATTGCGGCGCTCGCGCCGGTGCTCGAGGCGTACTTCCTCAGCCCATCAGGGCGAACAGGTAGCAGATGAAGGTGAGCAGCAGGTTGGAGATGGCGAACGTCACCGGATATCCAATCGCCGGGACAATGCTCTTCGACGCCTCCTGCGCGGCCCGCATGCCGGCGCTGTTGCAGCGCGCGCCAGCGATGGCCCCCATCAATACCGCGCTGTTCATCTTGAAGATGTACTGACCCACCATCCAACCAATGATGGGAGGAACGAAGGCCGCGATGGAGCCGATGATGAGCGTGGGCCCCAGGAGGCCGCCCGCGATGGCATGCGCCACACCCGCGCCCGAGTTCAGCCCCAGGATGGCGATGAAGACATTCAGCCCGACATCCTCGAGCAACTGCCGCGCGGACTCCGGGAAGGGACCGCCGAACGCCGGATTGCGCGTGCGCAGGATGCTCAGGCCGATGCTGATGATGAGCAGACCCACCGCCGAGCCCAGGCTGAACTGGATGCCGAACAGCGGAACGGTGATGGCGCCGAGGAACGCACCCGCCGCGAGCCCCAGGCCCAACGTGATGATGTCCGTGGACAGGCTGGGCTTCACCGCGGGCCCCAGCACCTTGCGCAGCTCCGCCACCCGCTTGGGACTGCCGGTGATGCGCAGCACGTCGCCCCGGTTGATGGCCTGGTCCCGACTCACCGGGAGCTGATCTCCCGCCCGGAAGAGGGCGTTGAGGTAGATGCCCTGGCCCATCCGCAGCGCCAGTGCCCCCAACGTCTTCCCGATGACGTCCTTGTTGTGGACGATGAACTCCACCGTGTCGAACTTCACGTTCCGCAGCTGCGAGTCGTCCACCTCCGGCCCGATGTGCGGCCCGCCCGCCAGCAGCAGTGACACCGGCCCGAGCATCGCCACCTCGTCACCGCGGTTCAGCACCAGGTCCGGTGGAGGATTGTAGACGCGCCCCTGATGGTAGACGCGCTCGATGGCCACCCGGGGATGCGCATGGTCCAGGTCCGCCACCGTGCGCCCCTCCAGCGCCGGGTTCTCCACGCGGAACACTCGCAAGTCCAACGGCATGTAGCCCCGGATGAACGAGTCCGCGGTGCCCGGCAGCGGCGCGGAGTCCTCGCCCATCAGCTCCTTCTCCATCTCCTTGCCGTCCGCCACCGCGTCCCTGCCGAACATCTTGGGCATCACCGACATCAACACCGTGAAGACCACCATGCTGATGCAGTAGAGGAACGCGTACGACGTGGTGAGATTGCCCGGCGCGTCGCGTGCCGCGTCCCCCGTCAGCGCCGCGGAGCCACTGGCCAAGGCCGCCCGCGCCGCGCCGAAGCCCGGCGTGGCCGTGTTCGCGCCGGAGAGGATACCGGCGAGCAACCCCGGCGCCAGGTGCGTGAAGTAGCGCGAGACATAGACGAGGGCCGACGAGAGCAGCGGTACGATCAACGAGAGGATGATGAGGTGCTTGCCCTCGCGGTGGATGCCACCGAGGAACTGCGGCCCCACCTTCATTCCGATGGCGAAGATGAAGAGGTTGAAGAACACCGTGCTGGTGAACTCCGGCAGGGAGTACTCAATCTTGTAGGATTCGAAGGCCCAGAAGCTGACGATGAGGGCCAGCAGCAGCGTCGCCGCTGTCGAGCCCATGCCCACGCCCTTCACCTTCACCTCGCCCAGGGCATAGCCCGCGGCCACTACGAGGAACATCAAGATGAAGGGCTGGCGGCGCAGGTAGTCCAGCACCGCGCCAAAGACTCCGTGCGGGTGCGGCTGTACGGGAGGAGGCTGTCCCTGAGCGAAGGCGATGACCGCCAGACCGACGACGGCGGCTCCCACGAGCATGGTGGCGTGGCGCGCTTGGCTTCTCATGCGAGCGTCCCTCCAGGTTCCTGTTCCAGGGTAATGCGTGGCCCCCTCCTCGAAGGAGGAGCCCCGCGGGGAGCGGCGGGCGGCGGAGCCAGCGTCCGCCACCAAGGCGTCAGAACCGCAGGCCCAGGTTGATGGGGAGGTACTGGCCGTTCGCGCGGCGCGAGCCCGTGGGCGTCGAGTACTCAGGACCGAAGATGAAGTGGTAGCGCGCCTCCAGGTAGACGCGCATCGGTCCATAGACGCGGTAGGAGACCCCGATGCCACCGTTCAACCCGAAGTCCGTCGTGCTGCGCGAGCCGACGAGGGTCTCCACCGGAACCAGCTCGCTGTCGCAGAAGAGCAGCCACGGGTCGCAGACGGGGACGAACTCCGCGCCGGCGAACTGGGTGACCTCCACCTTGCGGTAGTACAGACCCGGGCCACCGGTGATGTACACGCCGAACCGCCCGCGAGGCGCCAGGCCGAGGATCAGGTTGAGATCTCCGTACTGCATGATGTGGTCGCCGGAGAAGCTGGTGTCCGCGAGGAGGTCGCTCTTCAAGTCGTAATCGCTGTACTGGTACTCCGCGACGACGGCGATCCGCTCGGTGAAGTGATAGCCCGCGCCGAGCAGGAAGCTCCAGCCCGTCTTGAACCGGCTGTTGGTTTCGAAGGTCGGAAAGACGACGCCCAGCCCCAGGTTGAACGTGAAGCTGCCGGCCAGGGGCGGCTCTTCCTCGATGAAGCCCTCCGTGGCCTCGGCCGCCTGTCTCAACGTTCCTCCCAGGGCGGGCGGCGCGGCGAGCAGCATGGTCAACAGCGCGGATATGGCGAAGTAGCGAGACATGGAACCCCCTCCTGTCATGGTCGGCTGAAGCTGGGGACGCGGCGGCGCGTGGGCTCGGAGTGTCCCAGGCTCGCCGGACCCTGCCGGGCTCCTTTCCGTCAGCTCGCGAGCAGTGCTCGCCCGCGTGCCTGTCCCTCCCCGGCGGACCGTGCGGAGGACTCGCGGGCGATGCATCGTCAGCGCGCGGGTTCTCACCGGAGCGATGCCAGACGATGAAGCTCACGGCCACAATCGGATGGCGGAGCGCGCGCCGGTTCATCCCGGGCCTGCGCTGGGTGGAGGGCTACTCCAGGTCCTGGCTGCGTCCGGACCTGCTCTCCGCGGTGACGATTGGCGCCATGCTGGTGCCGCAAGGCCTGGCCTACGCGCAGATTGTCGGCGTCAGGCCCGCCGCCGGACTGTATGCGGGCGTCATCGCCATGCTGGCATATGCGCTGTTCGGTCCCTCCCGGCACCTGATGCTCGGCCCCGAGGCCGGCGCGGCCATCATCGCCGCGAGCGCGCTGGGCGGTGTCGCGGCGGGCGCGGACCCCGCGCGGTATGCCTCGCTCGCGGCGCTGCTGGCGATGATGGTGGGGCTCATCAGCCTCGCGGCGGGCCTGTTCAAGACGGGGGCGCTCGCGGACTTCCTCTCCAAGCCCATCCTCATCGGCTACACCAACGGCGCGGCGCTCATCATCATCGGCAGTCAGCTCGCGCGGATGTTCGGCCTGGAGCGCAAGGCCAATGACTTTCCCGGCCAGTTGGTGGAAGTGGGCCAGGGCTTGAGCCGGACGCATGTGCCCACGCTGCTGCTCGGGCTGGGCATCGTCTTCGTCCTGGTGCTGCTGCGGCGCTTCCTGCCGAAATTGCCCGGGCCGCTCATCCTCGTGGTGCTCACCACCGTGCTCGCCTCGGTGTTCCAGCTCCAGCATGGGGGCGTGAAGGTCGTCGGGCCCATCGCCGCCGCGCCGCCGTCCCTGGGGCTGCCCTCGGTGGGCTTCGCGGATGTCCGGGCGTTGCTCCCGGCCGCGCTGAGCCTCGCGCTGGTCAACTACGCCAGTTCCGTGCTCGCCGGCCGCCTCTACGCGGACAAGCATGGCTATCGCCTGGACGGAAACCAGGAGCTGCTCGGGCAGGCCGCCGCGAACCTGGCCAACGCCTTCACGCAGGGCTTTCCGGTGACGGGCAGCGACTCGCGCACCGCCGTCAATGACGCCATGGGCGGCAAGTCGCAGTTGGTGGGCGTCATCGCCGCCGTGCTGGTCGCCGTGTTCGCGATCTTCTTCACGCCGCTGCTCCAGAGCCTCCCGCTGGTGACGCTCGGGGGCATCGTCATCGTCGCGGCCGTGTACCTGATGGACCTGGGCGCCATCGCCAGGCTGTGGCGGGTGCGGCGCGTGGAGGCGGCGCTCGCGGTGGCGACCACGCTGGGCGTGCTGGTGCTCGGCATCCTGCAGGGCATCCTCATCGCCGTGGCGCTGGCGCTGGGGGACCTCATCCGTCGCGCGGCGCACCCTCACGACGCGGTCCTCGGCGAGCGCGAGGGCATCCCGGGCTGGCACGACGTCTCCCGCCATGCGGGCACGCACACGCTGCCAGGGCTCCTCGTCTATCGCTTCGACGCGCCGATGTTCTTCGCCAATGCCCGCCACCTCCGGGAGCAGCTGCGCGCGTTGGTCGCGGAGGCGTCGCCGCCAGTGCGCGAGGTGGTGCTGGACGCGAGCGCCGTGTTCGACCTGGACATCACCGCCGCGGAGGGACTGGAGAAGCTCCGCCACGAACTGGAAGAGGAGGGCATCGTCCTGGTCATCGCCGATGCGAACGCGCCGCTGCGGGGAATGCTGCGGCGCACGGGGATGATGGAGCGGCTGGGCGAGGAGAACGTCTACCTCACCGTCGAGGCCGCGGTGGCCCGCTTCCAGCGACGTGGCGAAGACGTGCTCCCCAGCGTCGAGCCGCCGTCGTCACCGGCTCCGCATTGACGGGCGACACGGCGGGGCCTTGGCTGGCTGCCCGCTGTGCGGGTGCCCCGGGCTGCCCGCCTGGCGCGGGGCTTCCTATCTAGAAGAGGGCATGTGGACTCCTCCCTCCCATCCCGCCTTTCCCCTGCGCGAGAAGCACCCGGCCCAGCAGGGCGATGGACGTGGCGGACTTCCTGCCCGGCGCGAGCAGCTCCTCCAGGCCCGCATCAAGGATTTGTCGCTGCGGCTGGCGGGGACGCCGTTGGAGCGGCACATCGACCAGCTCCACGCGGAGCTGGAGGCGCGAGGCATCTCCTTCAAGCCCCAGTGCTACCTGTCCGACGAGTGGGGCTGTCCCTCCGGCGTGCCCGTCATCGGCGTGCCGTTCTACCTGGCGGACCCGGACCTGCACTCCATCGAGGCGGAGCTGGGCGGCAGCGTGGAGACGGAGGGGGAGATCCTCATGTACCTGCGCCACGAGGCCGGGCACGCCTTCAACTACGCCTACCAGCTCTACGAGACGGAGGAGTGGCGCAAGGTGTTCGGCGACTACTCGCGGCCATACCGGGACGACTACAAGGCGCGGCCCTTCTCCCGGCGCTACGTCCACCACATCGCGGGCTGGTACGCGCAGAAGCACCCGGACGAGGACTTCGCGGAGACGTTCGCGGTGTGGCTCACGCCTGACAGCGACTGGCGCAAGCGCTACCAGGGCTGGGGGGCGCTGCGGAAGCTCCAGTACGTGGAGGAGACGGTGGCGCGGCTGGGCCGCACGCCGCCGCTCGTGCGGTTGGCGCAGCCGGACCTGACGACGGAGGAGATGGAGGGCACGGTGCTCGACCACTACCGTCAGCGGGAGCTGGACGAGAAGGTGGACCTGGAGCTGCGCGACGCGTTCGACCAGTTCCTGGAGGACATCTTCGAGGGGCCCGGCGTGGCGCCCGTGCGCGCGGAGACGCTGGTGCGCGCCGAGCGGCAGCGGCTCCTGTCGAGCGTGGGCCACTACACGGGCGTCAGCCCGAGCGTGGTGCGCGCGCTGCTGGACCACCTGGGAGACAGGACCGCGTCCCTGGGGCTCACGCTTCATCCCGATGACAGCCGGGAGGCCGCGCTGCGCATCGCCTCGCTCGTGACGGCGCTGGCGATGAACCACCTCTACACCGACCGCTTCTTCGAGGAGTGAACATGGCCCCTGGCCCCTGGCGTATCGCGGTCCTCCATTATCAGCCCAAGGGAGAGCCGCCGGACCCTGTGATGGGGCAGGTGTGCTCGGCGCTCCAGGAGGGGGGACATGAGACGGTGGCCATCGGCGTGGACGAGAGCGTCTCCGACCTGGTCCGCCAGGTGGGCCGCTGCCGCGCCGACCTGGTCTTCAACATCTGCGAGACATTCGCGGATGACTACCGGCTGGAGGTCAACGTCGCGGCGATGCTGGAGCTGGCGCGCGTGCCCTTCACGGGCTCGGGAACGGCGGGGTTGTTGCTGGCGCAGGACAAGATCCTCACCAAGCAGTTGCTCCAGTACCACGGGGTGCTCACGCCAAGGTTCGCCACGTTCGACGGGGCTTCGTTGCAGACGAGTGGGGACTTGCGCTTCCCGGTGGTGGTGAAGCCGGCGCGCTCGGATGCGTCGTTGGGCCTGGGCGTGGAGAAGGACCTGGAGGGGCTGGCGCGGCGGGTGCGGAGGATTCGAGAGGAGTTCGGCGACGAGGCGCTCGCGGAGGAGTTCATCGAGGGGCGCGAGTTGTACGTGGGCGTGCTCGGAGACCCCACGCGGCCGGAAGTCCTGCCGGTGGTGGAGCTGGATTTCGGCAAGAAGTGGAGCCGCAAGCGGATGAAGATCGCCAACCGGGAGGTGAAGTTCGGCCCGGAGACGGCGGGCAGCCCGAGGCTGGTGTTGCCCACGGACTTGTCGGACGAGTTGCTCGGGCGCATCTCCCGCGCCGCCATCACCGCGTTCCGCGCGCTCAAGCTGAGCGACTACGCGCGCATTGATTTCAGGGTGTCCAGTGGGACGAAGGACCCGTTCCTGCTGGAGGTGAATCCGAATCCCTACCTGGAGGCGCAGTGCGAGGTGGCGCTCGGTGCGAGGGAGCGGGGGCTGTCCTATCCGGCGCTCATCCGTCGCATCGCCGACACCGCGATGCAGCGGCAGGTGGCTCCGCGCACGAAGGTGACGCCGGTGACGGAGACGCCGTCCGTGTCACAGGGGTGAGGGGACTCCTGGGCTGCTGCCCATGGTGGATGACGGCAATCGTGATTGGGGCGCACTTTGACTCCTACTTGCCGGGCTACGCCCAAACTGTAGGGAAGGCCCAGTTGGGCACGGCAAGGTGCTATTGAAGGAGCGTCGGCGCGGCTCGGCCCCTTCTTCGATGAAAGCAAGTGGAGTGAACTTCCGACTTCGCAGCGCGCTCGGCCAGGTAGTTGCGGTTGCCGGAGTCGTAGCTGGGTGCGCGACCTCTCAGGAGGCGCCTGCGCCCTACGCTTGGGCGCCTCTGCGCCCACCCGCTGTGCCCGGCACGGGCCTACCCACCCCTGGTCAAGCCGGGGCAGGTTCGCCCCCAACCCCTGCCACAGAGCCCGCACAAGCGCGTGTTGCCACCCACCCAGGAGCCGGGGCTTTGGGCCGGAGACGCTCCTCGGGGCTCACAAGAACCGGAGGCGGACCCTTCGCCGGAGAGGTCCAACGTGAACAGGAAGGGCCCGCCTGCCCCGGTGACGGAGGAGCACCGCCGTTCTGAGTGTGAGCCCAGCCCGGTGCCGCATGCTGGCGAGGATGATCCGCATGACGAATGCGCCGACACGTTTCCGCCCAACCGTTATCCCGGAATGGACGTACGCGTTGGCGGTGTGAGCTTTGATGCGCTTCAAGTGGGCGTGCGTGTGTTGTGGGAGATCAAGACCCACCGATTCGACACGTATAATCATTTCATCCGGCGGATGACGGTCCTGGAGCAATTGCCGTTGCTCAAGGTGGAGCGGGACGTCGCTGAGACATGTGGCTATGGATTCGTCGTTGGGGTGAGCACCCAAGGGCACAAAGACGCGTTGCTCGAACAGGAGCCTACCCTCAATATCGTCGTGACCGGGTGCAAGCGATGACCAAGCAGAGAACCCTCATCCATATCGTCTTCGCGCCTGCGCTCGTGGGCAACGACGGTCGCACGCTCGCAGTCGTCCACGGAATCGAACGGGCGCACTCAGATGTTCGCTTGGAGTGGAAGCTGTCAGAGGCGGGGCGGCCTATCGCGTTGCCGCAACGTAATGAGTGGCTCGCTGAGGCGGCGGTGCGCGGAGAGTTCCCACTGCTGTGCAACGGCGACGAGCGTTATCCGGTGACGGTTTATGGATTGCAGACATCCGGGCGTCAATCGCCGGGCGGCCAGCCGTTGCTCGATATCCACGTGGAGCTGCCGCTAGATGCGGCCAGCATCGAGGCCGCGGCGGATTCGCTGGAAGGCGTTGCGGAAGGCGCACGCGCGTTCTGGGGGCGGGTGTTGCCAGACGGAGTGGCGCCGGAGATAGCGAAACAGTTTCGCCACTCGATGGAGCTGCCGCATGTCCCCCCCCGAGGGCTCCCTGCATTGAACCTTCCCAAGCACCTCCGCTCGCCTGAGATTCCCCATTATCTCGGGTGGCTGAACTACTGGTCGGCGGCCACCGCGGAGGCCATCGGGTTCCCGGACCCAGCCCGCGACGCAGCGCTCCTCTCTCGGGCGCGGCGCACTGCGACGGGCGGGTGGGTCGTTCGGCTGACAGAGACGCCGCTCGACCTCGACAACCCCTTACACCTGGAGGCGCTCTTGCACGCCTACGAACGCTTCCCCGAGATTGGCGGGCGCGTGCCCGCGCGCTGAGTTCGAAGCATCAGCGAGTGAGCGGGAATCGCGGGGGACTCAAGGTCGTTGAAGCCAGAGGGGCGAGGCGCTATAGACCTCGCCGTCCGCGGGACCCAGGGTGGGTTTCCGCGGGCCCGGACGAGGTGCGCCGTACCCGGTCACGACAAGACGACGCTCATCTCAGGAGTCGTACGTCATGGCGTGGATCATTCTCGTCATCGCGGGGCTGCTCGAGGTGTGCTGGGCCATTGGCCTCAAGTACACCGAGGGCTTCACCCGTCTTGTCCCCAGCGTCCTCACGGGCGTGGCCATCGTCGCCAGCATGTTCCTGCTGTCCACTGCCGCGAAGACGTTGCCCATCGGCACGGCCTACGCGGTGTGGGTGGGCATCGGAGCGCTCGGCGCGGCGGTGCTGGGCGTGGTGCTCTTCCATGAGCCCATCTCCCCGCTGCGCATCGTCTTCCTCGCCATGCTGCTGGTCGCCATCATCGGCCTGAAGGCCACCAGCGGCGCGGGGCACTGAGGGCAGTGCTCACCAGATATAGCGGAGGATGATCTCTCCGTAGCTCAGGGACGGCTCGCCGGATTCGAGCTCCCGTCCCCGTGAACCCAGGCCTGGGCGCGGCTCACCGTTGAAGGTCCTCACCGCGCCGAGGCCGAGCTGGAGGTTGGGGCGGCCGGAGTAGTAGATGCCCAGCGCCGCCGTGCTGTCCTTCAGCGTCCGGTTGTCCTGGTCCACCCGTTCCTGGAACCCCGTGCGGAAGACGTACTCGCCCATCACCGCCAGCGGCACCGCCGTCACCGGGTAGATGTCCAATGTCGCGGCGACCGACAGGAAGACCCGGAGCGACTTCGTCTTCTGCTCGAACCGGTCTCCCAGGACGCTGTCGAAGGGGCGGCGCGTCTGCCACGCGTATTCCGCCGCCCCCGAGGCCTGGATCGAGAACATCTTGCCGAAGGACTGCGCCACGTAGAGCCCACCGTGGGCGCTGGACTCCTTCCGGGGCACGAAGAGGAACTGGCCCAGGTCGCCATCGATGATGTTCCCCACCGTCACCTGGGGCGTGCCGACGATGGCGTTGACCAGCGGGAGCAGGGTGATCTCCCGCCCCCGGTTGTAGCCATAGTGCGCTCGGAACGAGAGCTGCGTGCCGCTCGTGTCGCTGCGAAAGATTCTCACCACGCCCCCCAACTGTCCGAGGAGGTCCGCGGTGGCGCCCGAGGCCAGCAACCCATCCGCGTTGGTGCCGGTGATGATCTCCGCCCTGGCGTAGCCCGTGAAACCGAGCCAGTCGGTGATGCCCAGGCTCAGGTCCAGCGTCTGCTGGACGCCAGTGAGCAGGACGTCCAGCGGCTCCAAATCGTTCACCGGGACGTTCGGGACGTCATAGCGCGCGAGGCCTTCCCGGATGCCGACGTTGGTGGTGACGAACGCGCTCTGCTGGAGGATGGGAAACAGGAACGTGTGCCCCTTGAGCTGGCGGGAGCGCGCGCCGCACGGCTGCGTGCACGCCTCGCCCTCCTTGGACTCGGCCAGCGCGGGGCTCGCGAGGAGGCTCAACAACACACCCAGACTCAAGATGGTGGTCTTCATCTGGGGCAACGTGGGGAACTCAGCCACTCGCGACCATTGCCCCCGCGCGCGCGGTGAGCGTCGCGGCGAGGACAGCGAAGCGGCGCACGCACGCAGGCCCGTTGGTCCACGGACATTGGTGTCATGACGCCGCCATCAGCGCCCTCCCGTTGGCCGGGAGAGGGACATCTTCCCCGCCGCTATCGGGGAGGATGTGGAATGGAAGTATCAGAGACCTTGCAACGGACCGAGCCCACGCACGCCTGGCGTCCCAATCTGACGCTCGCACACGAGCAGCTCGCTCCGAGGTTGGAGGCGTTCTATCGGGATCTGCACGCGCACCCCGAGCTGTCCATGCAGGAGCAACAGACCGCGGCCAAGGTGGCGAAGTGGTTGGAGCGCAGCGGCTTCGAAGTGACGACTGGAGTCGGCGAACACGGCGTCGTCGGGGTGCTGAAGAACGGCCCCGGTCCCACCGTGCTGCTGCGCGCGGACATGGACGCGCTGCCCGTGGAGGAGAAGACCGGCCGCCCCGACGCGAGCCACGTGCGCGTGAAGGACGCTCACGGCGGGACGGTGCCGGTGATGCATGCGTGCGGACATGACGTCCACATCACCTGCCTGATGGGCGTGGCGGAGCTGCTGGCCCACTCGCGCCACCACTGGCGCGGCACGCTGATGATGGTGGCCCAGCCCGCGGAGGAGACGCTTCAGGGCGCGCGGGCCATGCTGAAGGACGGGCTCTATGAGCGCTTCGGCAAGCCCGACGTGGCGCTCGCCCAGCATGTGGCTCCGCTGGAGGTCGGACTCGTGGGGCACCATCCCGGTGCCAACATGATGGCCTCCGCCAGCGTGCGCGTGCGCATCTTCGGCAAAGGCGGGCACGGCTCGCAGCCCCACACCGCGGTGGACCCCGTCGTCATCGCCGCGTATCTGGTGACACGGCTGCAGACCATCGTCTCTCGCGAGGTGGACGTCACGCGCGGCGGCGCGGTGATCACCGTGGGCAGCATCCACGCGGGCTCCCGCTCCAATGTCATCCCCGACGAGGCGGTGCTGGAGCTGTCGGTGCGCACCCCGACGGATGCCCTCCAGAAGCAGTTGCTCGAGGCCATCACCCGCATGGCGAAAGCAGAGTGTGAAGCGGGGCGCTCACCCAAGCCGCCCGACATCGAGGTGCTGAACCACACACGGGTGATGGTGAACGACGACTCCTACTTCACCCGGGTCCGTGCCGCGCACGAGGCCTGGTTCGGCGCCGAGCGCATCATCGACACGGGCCTGGCCAGCGGCAGCGAGGACTTTCCCTTCTTCGACGGGCGCACGTCCGCCGAGGACTCGCGGGCCGAGGTGCCGCTCGTCTACTGGTTCTTCGGGGGCACATCTCACGAAGCGTGGAAGCGGGCGTCGGGCAAGACGCTCTGGGACAAGTTCCAGGGCCTGCCGTCGAACCACTCGCCGTACTTCGACCCCTCGGTCGACTGCCTGCGCTTCGGCTGCGAGACGCTGCTGCTCGCCGCCCTGGCGTGCCTGGACGAAGAGCCTGGCAAGGAGTCGAAGCCCGCGGGGCTGCACTGAAAAGAGAAGGGGGGGCCGGCTGACGTTTCTACAGGGACGCAAGCAGTCCCGGCGCCAACCGTCCGGTTTTCTTCAAAGGGGTGGTGGCGCGCGGCCTGCAGCAGGCCACCACCCCATGAGGTCCCAGAGGAACACCCATCGACCCTGCACCGTGGAGATCTCCGCGGCGGCCTGGAACCAGGTCGCCCGGCTCTCCCAGGAATGCTACCGCGCCATCCAGGCCCGGCTGGAATGCGTGGCCGAGTTGGGCGCGACGACCCAGGCAACGCCCGCCACCTTCCAGGTAGAGGACCTGAGGGTCCACTACGTCGTCGACGCGCGGCGCCGGCTCGTCACGCTGCTGGAGATCACCCGCGAGCGCGGGGCCACCACGAAGGGCGCCTCGCGCCCGACGACGACGCGGGCCCCGGGCTGAAGGGCCCCGTTGCTCACGCGGCGGCGCGCGGCCCTGCACCACCAGCGCCTCCGTCACATGTGACGGGTCTCCTTGGCCGGCCATGGTTCAAGGGTGATGACGCGGTAGTTTTCTGACAACTCACGCACCCGGCGCTCCCTCGTGAAAAGAGAGGAATTGGGGTGCGGACGGACCCTTGCTTCAAAGTGTGTCGTCATGAGTTCGTCTGTGGGGTTGCGGCTTTTCCTGTCACGTGTCCAGAATGGCCGCGCCGCGTTCGCCCTGCATTCCCTCGTGCTCGGATGCGAATCTCACTCTCCCAAAAAATCATCCTCGCGCCGCTCGTCGTGGCGCTCTTCTTCGCCCTGCTCTCGGTGGGGTACACGATTCCTCGGCTTCGCGAGGCCTTCGAGGAGCAAGGCCATTCGATGAGCGCGGCGGTGCCGACGGCGCTCGCCTCGGCGATGGCGGATCTGCTGCGCAATCGCGAGCAGTCCGAGGTGCAGCCGACGTTGGACGCCGTGGCCCGAGAAGGCTCGCTGGCGTACGTGGCGCTGGTGGACCCGAAGGGCGCGCTGGTGGCCGTGTCGGGACGCCACGCGCAGAGCTTGCGCGACCACGCCTCCGAGCTGGTCGTCACGAAGGAGGGCACGCCCCTTCAGGCCGAGGACGTGGAGCTGCTGGACATGGGCGCGCAGGTGCCCGGCGGACTGGGCTCCGTGCACGTGGGCTTCAATCGCACGGAGGCCCGGGGCCACATCGATGGAATCGTGAGCGGCATGCGCCTCGTGCTGCTGGGGGCGCTGGTGGTGTTGATGGCGCTGGCGTGGCTCATCAGCCGTCGCATCGTCGCTCCGCTCATCGCGCTCACCGGCGCGGTGATGCGCATCGCCGAGCATGGGGACCTGCGTGAGCCGGTGCACATCGCCACGCAGGACGAGGTCGGGGACCTGGCGCGCGCGGTGGGCATCCTGGTGGGCAAGCTCAAGGACCTCCTGCACCAGCTCCACTCGTCCACGGAGCTGCTCAGCGACTCGGTGATGGGACTCAACGAGTCCGCGAACGAGCAGAACCAGATGGTCTCCCGCCAGGCCGCCGCGGTCCAGGAGACGCAGGTGACGGCGCAGGAGATCCGCCAGACGGCGCTCATGGCGTCCAGCTCCGCGCAGTCCGTCATCGAGGTGGCGGAGCGCGCGGAGGCGCTGGGCAAGTCCGGCGAGGACGCCGTCGCCGCGAGCATCGACGGCATGGTGGACCTGCGCTCGCAGGTGGAGCAGATCACCGTGCGCATCATGTCGCTGAGCGAGCGCACGCAGCAGATTGGTGGAATCACGGAGACGGTGAAGGACCTGGCGGACCAGTCGCACCTCCTGGCGGTGAACGCGGCGATTGAAGCGGCGCGCTCCGGTGAGCATGGCAAGGGCTTCGCGGTGGTGGCGCGGGAGATTCGCGCCCTGGCGGACCAGTCCATCCGAGCCACGAACCAGGTGCGGAAGATCCTCTCCGACATCGGCGAGGCCATCGCCGGCACGGTGCAGATCACCGCCGAGGGGACTCAGCGGATGGAGGCGGGACTGATGCAGGCGCGCGCGTCCGGGGACACGCTGCGCCAGCTCACCACCATCGTCCAGGACAGCACCGCGGCCGCGCGTCAGATCGCCCAGACGGTGAACCAGCAGGCCACGGGCATCGAGCAGATCTTCACCGCCGTCAACGAGCTGAACGCATTGATGGGAGACACGGTGAAGCGCATCTCCAACACGAACGACTCCGCGGTGTCCCTGAAGCTGCTCTCCGAAAGGGTGGCCGAGGTCGTTCGAGCCTACCGGGTCTGAGGCCCGGCGGCTCGGGCTCGGCCGGGGCTTCAGCCCGGGCGGTGGCTCTCCGTGCTCGGCGGCGCCAGCACCCGCGTGGCGCGCGGCAGCAGCCGGGACAGGAGCGCGCTGACCGACGTCACGGGGTGCGCACCGGGCTCGGGCAGGCGCGTGGCGAGCATGCCGGCTCCGAGCCGCGCCACCGACGACAGGACGAAGAGGACGTGCAGGTTCACCCAGGGCATGCCGCCGAGGATGAACTGCTCGGGCAGGGCGGAGGCGATGGCGCCTCCCAGCGCGGCGGCGAGGGAGTAGGCAAGGCCTCCCGCCGTGGCGAAGGCGGCGAGGTAGAAGGGCCGGCCCTTGCGCGGCGCCACGCTGAGCGGCAGCGCGAAGATGGCCAGGCCGTGGCCACTCCACAGCGCGCCGGCGAGCAGCACGTCGAAGAGCAGCGGCCACAGCGTTCCCGCCGACGGCAAGAGCCACAGCGCGGGAATCACGCCGATGCCCAGCGAGCACGCCAGCAGCACCGGCTGCGCGCCCACCTTGTCGATGACCTTCCCCCACAGGGGCGCGGTGAGGATGCGCACCCCGGCGACGGCCGCGGCATGCAGCGCCATGATGACGAAGGTCATCTTGAGGTTCTGCAGGCTGTGCAGCGCGAAGAACGGCGCGGACACGCCCACCGCCGCGTTCCAGGCGACCTGGTAGGTGAGCACGCGCCGCGCCAGCGGGTCCTTCAGCGGCACCAGCGCGCCCCTCAACTCCAGCGGGGGCGTGGTGCCCGGTGGCGCGGGGTCATGCTGGCTGGCCATCAGCAGCGTCGTCACCACCCCCATGACGCAGGCGCCCAGCGCCAGCAGGGGCAGGGCCACGCCCAGTCCCTCGGCGGGACGCAGCCGGTCCATCAGCAGCCCCGCGCCGAGTGACGCCAGGGTGCCCGAAAGGGTGGTGAGCGCGGTGCGCCGTCCGAAGAAGCGTCCGCGCACCGCGCGCGGCACCAGCTCCCCCATCCACGCCACCCACGCGTTGTTGCCCACCACGCCCAGCACCGCCGAGGCCCCCGCGACGACGAGCAGCAGGTGCTGCCGCGCCGCCAGCTCCAGGTCCAACCAGGGCAGGAGCGCCAGCGGGAACATCACCAGTCGCGACAGGCACACCGCCGTGAGCGCCACGCGCCGGTGGCCGAAGGCGGACGTCAGCCACGCGGCCGGGAACTGCACGAACTGGGCGAGGAACGGCAGCGCCGTCATCACTCCCACCAGCAGCGGGCCCAGCCCCAGGGCGATGGCCCACGCCGTCAGCACGGTGGCGCCCGCGCAGGCGGTGAAGACCTCCGTGAACATGCCCTCCACCACGGATGCGCCCAGCGTCGCGCGCAGCCTCTTGGCGGGCATGTGCGAGGGGACGTCCGGGCTGTCCGCCGGGGGCGCACCCAGGAGGGGCGCGGCCGAGCCGGGCAGCGACGAGCCCGGACGGAAGAGGGGCACGGCGGAGGCGAGCGAGGCGAAGCTGCTCAGGACGTAGCGACGAAAGGCAGCGGTGCTCATCGAGGGGCGCTTTCGTCTGTCGCACGGCTCCCCCAGGGGCCTCAATCCGACCTCGTCCCCCCTCTGGCCGCCTGCTCGGACCCCGGGCGAGTCCGGCCGCCCGCCCCCCTGGCCGGAGGGGGCGCTGGATTCAGGTGCAGTTCAAGCGGTCTTGAACTATATGAACGTCCGAGGAGAACGGCGCACATGGAACTGGCTCGGGAGCTCACGGACTTTCTGGCGGCGGTGGAGCAGCGGCTCGACAGCACGCTGGTGGATGGCAACGCCGGTCCGGACGTGAAGGGCGACACGCTGATGGAAGCGGCCCGGCACCTCTGCGTGGGCACTGGCGGCAAGCGCGCGCGTCCCATGCTGGTGCGGTTGTTCGGCGGCGCGGTGGGTGTGGCGCCGGAGCGGCTGGTGGACGTGGCGGTGGCGGCGGAGCTCATCCACTCGGCGAGCCTGCTGCATGACGACGTGGTGGACGCGGGCATGTTCCGCCGGGGCCGCCCGACAGTGAATGCGCGCTGGGGCAACATCGTGGCGGTGATGAGCGGCGACCTCATCCTGTCCACCGGCCTTCACCACCTGGCGCAGCTCGACTCCCGGTTGACCTTGTCGGCGCTGTCGGTCGTCTCCGAGATGACCCGCGCGGCCATCGCCGAGGTGGAGGCGCGCGGGGATTTGGACCTTCCGATGAACCGGCTGCGCTTCATCGCCGAGGGCAAGACGGGCTCGCTGTTCGGCTGGTGCGGGCACGCGGCGGCGACGCTGGCGAACCTTCCGGAGGCGGTGGACCGCTTCGACGGCTTCGGCCGTCACCTGGGCGTGGCGTTCCAGATCGCCGACGACATCCGCGACATCCTGGGCACGGACGTGGGCAAGCCGCGGTACGCGGACGTGCACTCGCGCACCCCGTCGATGCCCATCCTGCTGGCGGTGGCCAAGGACGAGAGCCTGCGGCGCAAGCTGAAGGACGCGTGGGCCTTCTCCACGATCACTCCCGACCGCACGAAGGAGATTGGCGCCGCGATTGAAGCCACCGGCGCGGTGGAGGCGTCCATGGCGCGGATGAACGTGGAGATTGAAGCGGCGTTGGACAAGCTGGGCCACTTCGCCCACGAGCCCGCGGGTGCGGAGCTGGTGGGCTGGGCGCGCAAGCTGTCGGCGGGAATCGCGGAGCAAGTCCAGGGGCGGGCCGCATGAAGGGCTACCTGTGGACGGGGGGACACGGGAGTCCGAGCAACCCGGATGCGCCGGTCATCGAGGGCCGGCTCGCGCCGTGGGAAGCCATCGCGGTGGACGCGGTGGGCAATGTCATCGAGTTCTGGGGCTTCAAGCGCAACCAGGGCCGGGTGTGGGCGCTCCTGTACCTGCGGGGCGAGCCGCTGACGGCGGGTGAAATCGAGCGCGAGCTGGATTTGTCCAAGGGCGGCGTCTCCATGCTGCTGCGCGACTTGGAGCGCTGGGGCGTCATCCAGCGGGTGCGGCTGCCGCAGGACACGGTCTGGCGCTACGGCGCGGAGACGGACCTGGTGCGGATGGTGCGGCACGTCATCGAGGAGCGCGAGGCGGGCTTCGTGGCGCGCATCCGCGCGGACCTGTCCGAGGCGAGGCGGCTGGCGGAGGTGGCGGGCACGGTTCCCAGCGAGCGGCTGGAGCGGCTGGAGAAGATGGCCACGCTGGCGGAGCACGTGGAGCGGGCGCTGCGGCTGTTCATCAAGACGTCGCGGCTGGACGTGTCCGGGGTGCTGGCGGTGTTCCGGGACGGCGCCTCGCGGCGGAACGAGCGGTAGGGGAAGTCACATGGATTCGCATTACGACATGGTGATGAAGGCCCGTGAGGGCGCGGACCCGAACGCGAAGCGGCTGTACTTCGCGTACTCCACCATCCTGGACCGGGCGGCGTTCGACGAGTGGAAGCAGCAGCACTCGTATGGGTTCTTCGAGCTGCCGGAAGGGCGGCTGGCGGAGGCGGTGGACGTGGACCTGGTCTACGACTTCCCGTCGCGCTGGTGGGGCGGGCG
>NZ_JABXEM010000080.1:0-38870 GCF_013372595.1 Myxococcus sp. AM011 | reverse complement strand
GAGACAGGATTGGGCTCGCTGCGCACGGTGAGCACGGCGGTGAACGACGACTGCTCGGGCCTGACACAGCTCGCGTACCGCAAGCCCGGCCTCAGCCTGCTGCCGGAGCTGACGCTGCCCGGAGAGAATGGCGTGAAGGCCATCTACCGGAAGGCGGGCACGCTGGGCGCACTGCGCGAGGAGCCGCGCGCCGGTGACCTGGTGTTCTTCCGGGAGACCATCGACCGCAACAAGGATGGGCAACTCAACGACGGCCTCACGCACATCGGCATCGTCGAGCGGGTGGGGACCGATGGCACCGTGACGTTCGTCCACCGCGCGGGTGGCGGGGTGAAGCGCAGCCGCTTCAACCTGGCGCGTCCCGAGGCGAGGAAGGACGACAAAGGCCGCGTCCTCAACGACTGGCTCCGTCGCCGCGACAAGCGCAACCGAGGCTACCTGGCGGGAGAGCTGGTGGCCGGGTTCGCCTCGGTCGATGAGCGCTGGAAGGTGGAGCCCGTCGCCGCGTCGAGCGCTCTCCGCTGAGAGAGGACAGGGCTTCTGACGGGGGCGTGACGGCGGAGGCCGGAGGCGCTATGCACGGCGTTGATGTCGAACACGGACGGACGACCAGAAGTCCCTGAGACCTCGGAGCAACCCGAGGCCGTGCCCCAGTCCGCGTCACAGGTGGCCGTTGTTCCTCCGGCGCCCTCTGTTACCCGCACCACGCCGACGCCGCGCTTCAAGTCGTGGCGGCGACGGGGATTGCTCGGGCTGGCGGTGCTGCTGCTCGGCTTCGGCGTGTATGAGTACGTCACGCTCCCGGAGGCCGAGTCGCTGGTGCGGGAGAACCCGAAGTCGACGGCGCTGATGGACCAGCGCGCCGAGGAGGCTCGGGAGGCAGGCAAGAAGGTCCGCCGCCGACAGCAGTGGGTGCCGCTCACGTCCATCTCCAGGCACGCGGTGGCCTCCGTGCTGGTGTCCGAGGACGGGGGCTTCTACGGCCACGAGGGGGTGGACACGGCGGAGTTGCGCAAGGCGATGGGTGATGCCTGGGAGAAGCGCCAGCTCGGCCGTGGCGCATCGACCATCACGCAGCAGCTCGCGAAGAACCTCTGGCTGTCCACGGACCGGAGCCTGTTCCGCAAGGCGAAGGAGCTGGTGCTGGCCCACCGCCTGGAGGAAGCGCTCACGAAGAAGCGCATCCTCGCGCTGTACCTCAACCTCGTGGAGTGGGGAAACGGCGTCTACGGCATCGATGCCGGTGCGCGTGAGCACTTCGGCGTGTCTGCTTCCCAGCTCTCCGTGGCGCAAGGAGCCATCCTCGCCGCGATGTTGCCGGCGCCTCGCAAGCGCTCTCCGAAATCGGGCTCGCGGGCGCTGTGGAAGCGCGCCCGTTGGATTGTCGATCAGCTTGCGTCCCTGGGCCGCATCACCGGCGAGGACGCGGCCACCGCCCGCACGGACATCGACCGGTTGCTGGGCCGGACTCCCGCCGCGAGCAGCGGCGGCGAGGAAGAGGAGGACACGGGCGACGACGCGTGACGCGAGCGCTTCAGCGCCGTGGCTCGGAGGTGAGCTGGAGGAACAACAAGTCCCCTTCACCTCGTGAGGTGTACGTCGTGTCCTCTGGTGCCACCGACGCCTCGAATGGAATGCAGACCCGCGCCTGGCCACCGGGCGTCACCTGGAGCGCCACGTTGCCCGGGCCGGTGATTCCCAGGGCCCGCGAGTCGAGGTGGGCACCCGAGGCGTCATAGCGCGCCAGGAAGTGGAGGACGTCACCGCGCGGGACAGAGGACTTGCCGAGCGCGCCGCCTCCCAAATCCAGGCGCTCATCTCGCGTCCACCCTCCGATGAAGAGCTCGCCGGCCGAGCTCAGTCCCAGGGTGTGGGCCCGTGCCGCGCCTCGCTCTCCCAGTACCCGCACCCAGCCCTCCGCGGCCGTCGAGTGCAGCGTGCCGAGCAGCACGTCCTCGCTCGCGTCGTGCTCCTCTCCACCGAAGGAGAACGTGCCGCTGACGTCACCGGCGAAGGCCACGTCCCCCTGGGCGAGCGGCGCGAGCGCGCGAACACTGCCGCGAGCTCCGTTGAGCGCGCGGAACCACTGCGGCGTGCCGTTGGCGGAGAGCTTCCCGAGGAAGGGCGTGCGTGGCGCTGTCGCTCCCAGCAACGAGGAGTCGGTGTCTCCCCCCACGTAGATGAAGCCCGAGCCATCCGTGGCGAGCGCCTCCACGCGCGTGCCCGAGTCTCCCCCTGGAAACGCGAGGGACCAGGCGTGCGCGCCATTCGCATGGAACTTCGCGAGGAAGAGCGCCGTCACGGTGGCATCCCGCGTCCGGTTGCCCGGGTCCGCGAACAGCCTGCCTCGGCCCAGGCCCATCTCCCCCTGGAAGTGGCCGGTGACGACGAGGCTGCCTTGCGGGTCGATGACCACGGCCTGGGCGCGCACCATCGCCGTGCGGCTGACGCCAGAGGCCGAGGGGGTGTGCTCCGCGCGAAAGCCCTTGGACCAGAGCGGCTCGCCGTCCGGTGACAGCTTGAGGAGGAAGAAGCCTGCGGTGCCCGGTGTCTCGTCGATGCGCGGCAGCGCACCCGTGCCCAGGTCGGGAGCGCCTTGATACGTCCCCACCAGCCACGCCTCACCCGAGTCCGCGACGGCGAGACCCGTGGCTCCCACCTGCTCGCCCACGGCATACGCGCGAGACCATTGGTGCGTGCCGTCCGCTCCATAGCGCGCGACGACGAGGCCCCGCTCACCCAGGAAGACCTCGCCTCCGAAGTCGCCGCTGCCGGTGAAGGCGCCTGCCACGAGGAAGTCGAGGCCGTTCTCCGCGGTCGCCATCACCCGCACCTGCTCGTCACCGTGTCCACCCCGGTGGAGCACCCAGTCGGGCGCGGGGGCTTGAGGTCTCGGTGAGGCCGTCTCCAGCTCCACCACGAGGCGTGGATGCAGGGCGGGGTTGCTGTCCTCGCGCGAGCTGAAGTCCGAGCCGTCGACACCCGTCGAATAGAGCCCGAGATTCAGGTCGCCGTTGCCCGTCACCGCCTGAGTCACGTCCAGCTCCGTCCAGCTTCCGGCGCGCAGTGCTCCCGCGTCGGCCAGGGGCGGCCCCAAGGGCGCGGGCTGCCGGTCGTATGTGACCTCGTCTTCCTTCCACCGCGCGTCGACGCGATGGACGACTGGGCCGTCCTCCGAGCCATTGGTGACGAACAGGCGCAAGGTGGCGCGCTTCACGCGGCCTTGCACGCCCTTCACCTGGAAGCGCAGGAAGGCACGGTACTCGGTGGGTGAGCGGTCCACGCAGAGCTGCTCCTCCGCGCCCAGGTTCATCGAGGGCCGCGAGGAGTCCACCTGTGCGTCGGCGACCGCGACGAAGGTGCCTCCTCCGGCGGCGGAGTCTCCATGCCGCACCAGGGGCTCGGCGCCCTGGGACGAGGTGCTTCCTCCGCAGTGCGGAAGGAGGGCCAGGACCGCGACGACACCTGCTTCCCTCCAACCCGGCTTCCACTTTCCGCGCATCCATCCCCCCCAGGCTCGACACTCGTGGGGGGCTCGCTGTGCATCGAGGGTGCCGCGCTCCACGGGCGAGCGCGGTGCGCGGCACGACGCGCGCCTCGTCCCGGAGTGCGAGACGAGGGCAGCGCGCTTCCGTCCCAGGGAAGTGGCGAGGGCCGCGAGGGGTGAAGCGTGGGGCTACAGTCCTCCGACCTCCAGCGCGCCGCCCAGGCCCGGAAACGGCTTGGTGAGCACGGCCTGGAAGACGATGTTCTCGAGCAGGATTTCCACCGGGAGCTGCGGCGCGCCGAGGTCCCCGCGCGCCACGGTGTTGCTGACGATGAACCAGACGCGCCTGCGTCCCACGGCGTCCTTCAGCGCGGGGCTGTCGATGCGCACCGCCGTGCGGCTGGCGGGTCTGAACTCGCGCGAGGGGAGAATCTCCGCGGCCTGGGTGTAGTACGCGGGCCGGTTCAGGTCCGTGTAGAGGAGGGGCTCTTCCGGCGTGGCCTGCCCGGTGAAGGACAGTCGCATGGAGGTGCGCAGCGTCAGCGTCGTGGATGGATTGACGACGTCGAGCGTGGAGGCGACCTGTTCCACCACGAGGTCCAGGTCCTCGGTGTTCACCGACTCCTCGGGCAGGTCCAACGCCACCTCCGCGTAGACGGGCTGGAGGACGGAGGTGACGGGCACCCGCACGTCGAAGGGCACGGTCTCGATGGCGATTTCAGCCGAGCAGCCGGACAACACCAGGAAGCATGAAGCGAGGAGCGCGCGGGTCATCATCGGAAGGTCCAGGAGAGGTCGAGGACGGGGAGGACGGGCAGCTCCTCTCCCGGAACAGCGGGGTCGCTCAGGTCCACGTAGGTGACGCCCAGTCCGAAGCCGAGGTGCTCTCCTCCATAGCGGAGGCCAGCGGCGGCTCGGAGCGTCGCTCCACCCTTCACCCGCACGCCCGCTTCGCCCACCACGGACCAGGGGCCTGTGAAGTTGAAGGCGACGCCGCCCGTGAAGGACAGATAGTCGGAGGTGTAGTGCGCGTAGCGCGCCTCGCCCTGCACGAGCAGGGGACCGAGCGCGAGGCCGTAGACGCCGTAGAAGGACGGGCCGCTCAGCTCCGGCTCGAAGCGTTGGATGGAGGGCGTCTCCGACTCGACGATGCTGGAGTAGACGGAGGCGCCGATGAACCGCGTGTAGCGCGCGCCGAGCACCAGGCGGTGCGGGCCCGCCGCCATCGCCCAGCGCAAGCCCACGTTGGGCGCGAGCATCACGTCCGCGTAGACGGAGGTGTCCACCGCCAGCCCCGCGAACAGGGGCAGCGCGGTGCGCTGGAGGCCGAGCACGGGCGCGTCGATGACCTCGGCCGCGTCGGTGCCCATGAGGCGCGCGGTGTTGGTGCGCACGCCTGTCGAAGGCTCGGCGGCGGACGGTTCGGCGGCGGACGGTGTGGAGAGCAGCAGGACGGCGAGGATGCAGGGCGGGATGTGCCCGGCGCCACTGGGGGCACCGGGACGTCTGGAAGGACTCAAGCCGGGAGCTCCTGTGAAAGGGGCCCCGTGTCTAGCGTGTCGCTTCACGGCGTCGACTCGTGCACCGCGCGACTTGGTGAACTGTCGACAGATGTTTCACGCGGTCATTCGCGACCTGCCCGGAGCTTCGTGGTGCCGCGCGTGGGCGGCAGTGAGCGGTGTGGCCCGCTTCGCACCGCGTCGTGGCGTGGGCGGTGCGGCTTGCTTCGCACTGTGCCTGCTGGACAGGCGAGCGCTCGGAGGGCGAGGTGGGGCGCCCTCCCGTGGAGGCATATTTCCAGAGGTGCGTATGAGGCCAGCTCACTGCCCGGCACGGTGCGCCTCATGGCCGAGGACCGCGTGGACTGCCCGCGAGTGACGCGGCGTGAGACACGTCTCCGCGAGGTGGGCATCATCCCTGGAGAGTCCCGCCAGGCGCGCATCGTCGGCGTCGGGAGGGCTCTCGGTGCGAGGAACCTGGCGGGCCCCTGACGGCCCGAGGAGCTCGAGTCACGTGGACGCCGACGGCGAGGCAGGAACGCAAGAGCGCGAGCGGGCGCTGGAGCTGCTGCGCCGGTTCGGGTGGAACGCCACGTCCTTCCAGGTGTTGATGCCGGGCTTCCGCTACTGGTTCGACCCGGCGGGAGATGCCTTCGTCGCGTACGTGGACACGGGCGGCGCATGGGTGGCGGCGGGCGCGCCCATCACCGCGCCGGAGTTCCTGGCGCGCGCGGTGGCGGGCTTCCAGGAAACGGCGCGCCGTGCGGGCCGGCGGGTGTGCTTCTTCGCCACGGAGCCGCGCTTCATGGAGTGGGTGCCCATGCAGTCGCTCTCCATTGGCGAGCAGCCGGTGTGGGAGCCTTCGCATTGGGAGTCGGTGGTGCGCGGCAGCAAGAGCCTGCGCGAACAGCTCCGCCGAGCGCGCGCCCATGACGTCGTGGTGCGCGAGCTCCCCGCGCAGGTGCTGGAGGATGCCGAGCACCCCACGCGACAGGCCTTGGAGCGACTGCGCGAGCGCTGGCTGGCCTCGCGCCGCATGGCACCCATGGGCTTCCTGGTGCAGCTGAGTCCGGATGCCTTCGCGAGGGAGCAGCGCGCCTTCGCGGCGGAGGTGAAGGGCGAACTGGTGGGCGTCCTGCTCGTGTCGCCCGTCTACGCGCGAGATGGCTGGTTCCTCCAGGACCTCTTGAGAGACCCCGAGGCGCCCAACGGCACCGCCGAGGCCCTGGTGGACGCGGCGATGCGCGCGGCCTCCGCCGAGGGGCGGCGCTATGTGACGCTGGGCCTGGCGCCGCTCGCGGGCCCCGTACCGCCATGGCTGCGACTGGCGCGCGCGTGCGGCAAGCCGCTGTTCGACTTCGAGGGCCTGCGCGCCTTCAAGGCGAAGTTCCGTCCGGACACCTGGGTGCCGCTCCAGCTCGCGTATCCGGAGCCCCGAGGGGAACTGCTCGCCGTGTATGACGCGCTCCGCGCCTTCGCGCGTGGCAGTCTGCTGCGCTTCGGCGTGACGACGCTGCTGCGGCGGCCCCGGCTGCTGGTGCACGGGCTGGCGGTGCTGCTGATTCCGTGGACGGCGCTGCTGGCGCTGCCCGCCACCACGCGTTGGTTCCCTTCCATGCGCGTGCAGTGGAGCTGGGTGTTGTTCGACGTGGGGCTGGCGGCGGGACTCTTCGCGCTGGTGCGCCGCTGGCGAGACAACCTGGCCACCGCGCTGGTGTGCCTCACCGCCGCGGATGCGTGCCTCACCTTCGTGCAGGCCGCCACCTACAACGTGGAGCGAGCGCGCGGCCCCGTGGACTGGCTCGTCATCACCGCCGCCGTGCTCGCGCCGGCCACCGCCTCCGGGTTGCTCGTCCGCGCGCGCGCCTTCCGCCTGCCCGCGCGCTGACGCACCGCGCTTCCTCCAAGACTCAACACCTCACCCGCCTCGCGGACCCCGTGGGTTTCCACAGGTGGACACTCCTCCGTCGGTCTCCTGGACCGCAGGCCGAGGAAAATGGTGTTTTCCAGAAAGAGCTGTTCCGGCATCGGGCGCCGCGACTTTCTCGCGGCGTCGTCCGTTGCCGGTTGGGAGGGGTGACCATGCGAACGCCGTCAGGCGTTGCCCTGTCGCTCGCCGTGTTGCTGTGGGCCCACGAGGGCCACGCCGCGCCCGAAACACAGAGCTCGGCTCCGCCACCATCACCGTTGCCGTCCGGGGTGTCGCTCGTGCTGTGGAAGCTGTCGGTGCCCGCGAGCGCGGCGCCGACACCCGAGCGGGTGGCATTGGGCGAGAAGCTCTTCAACGACAAGCGACTGTCATTGGATGACAGCACGTCCTGCGCCACGTGCCATGACCCGAACAAGGGCTTCACGGATGGCAAGCCGGTGGCCGAAGGGGTGAAGGGCCAGAAGGGCATGCGCAACAGCCCCACGGTGCTCAACGCGCTCTTCAATGCCTCGCAGTTCTGGGACGGGCGCTCGTCCACGCTGGAGGACCAGGCGAAGCTGCCCATCCTGAATCCGATTGAGATGGCCATGCCCTCGCCAGAGGCGGTGGTGACGAAGCTGCGGGGGATTCCCGAGTACGTCACCGCCTTCCAGGCCGTCTTCAAGCGGGACATCACCTACGACGACCTGGCCTCGGCCATCGCCGCCTTTGAGCGCACGCAGTTCTCCGGCAACGCGCGCTTCGACCGCTTCATCCACGGCGAGTCGAAGGCGCTCAACGCGTCGGAACTGCGAGGCTGGGCCCTCTTCAACGGCAAGGCGCGGTGCAACTCCTGTCACGCGGGCAACGCGGTGTCGCCGCTGTTCAGCGACCAGAAGTTCCACAACATCGGCGTCGCCGCGCACAAGCAGGACTTCCCGCAGCTGGCGCGCGAGGGCGTGAAGGTCGTCCGCCTGGGCGACGAGCGACAGATTGACGAGCTGGCGCTGCAGACGCGCTTCTCCGAGCTGGGGCGCTTCCTGGTGACGAAGCAGGAGAACGACGTCGGCGCGTTCAAGACGCCCACGCTGCGCAACGTCGGAATCACCGGCCCGTACATGCACGACGGCTCGTTGCCGACGCTGTGGGATGTGATGGACCACTACAACAAGGGCGGGGTGGCCAATCCGTTCCTGGACGGTGGGATGCAGCGACTGGGGCTGACGGAGCCTGAAATCGATGACCTGGTGGCCTTCCTCTTCACGCTGACCGACGAGCGCTTCACGAAATACAGCGGTCAGGAGCTGACGAGGCAGCGCGGGCGCAAGGGCCAGCGGCCGGAGCGGGACACCGCGGTGGCGCTGGGGAAGAAGGGCAACCTGGGAGACCTGGCGCCCAATCCGGACCTGTCGGTGAAGAACCCGGCGGACATCGGTGTGTATGGCACCGAGACGCTGCCCAAACCCGCTTCGACGAAGCAGCCCTGAGGAGGCGCCGTCCATGGGGAACAAGTTCCGAAGCATCGAGACGAAGCACTACGAGGAGCGCGACGCCTTCTTCGAGGGCCTGAAGCGGTTGGACCGGCGCGCCTTCCTGCGGGTGGCGGGGATGTCCGCGGGCATCGTCGCGGGGATGGGCTTGAGGTCGCCGCAGAGCTTCCAGCTCGTCAACGTGGCGGAGGCGCAGGGGACGAAGCCGCGCTTCTCCTTCGCGTACATCTCCGACACGCACCTGTACGAGCAGAAGCTGAATGACCGCTTCATCCGCTCCATCCTGAAGGCGGTGGACGACGTCAACGGGTTGGACCCGCAGCCGGACTTCGTCTTGTTCGGCGGAGACCTGGCGCAGCTGGGACAGGCGGGTGAGCTGAAGCTGGGGGCGCAGATTCTCAAGAGCGTGAAGGCGCCCGTGCGGATGATGGTGGGCGAGCACGACTGGTTCCTCGACATGGGGGAGCTGTGGCGGGACTTGTTCGGCGCGCCGAACTACTCGTTCGACCACAAGGGCGTGCACTTCGTGGTGCTCAACTCGATTCACGAGAAGGACTTCTGGACGGAGCGGAAGCTCACGCCGAAGGAGCGGATGCAGATTGTCGCGGGCCTGGACAATGGCATCCAGTCTCGCTTCGAGGTGGGCGGTGAGCAGCGCGAGTGGATGAAGCAAGATTTGGCGAAGGTGGACAAGAAGACGCCGGTCATCGTCTTCAGCCACTCGCCGCTCTACAAATATTACCGGCCCTGGAACTTCTGGACGGACGACGCGGACGAGGTGCAGGCGCTGCTTAAGCCCTTCGAGCGTGTCACCGTCATCCATGGGCACACGCACCAGTTGTTGAGCAATCGCATCAACAACATCCAGTTCCACGGAATGCTGTCCACGGCGTGGCCGTGGCCGTATGCGCCGGAGGGGTTGCCGCGGTTGACGGTGCAGATGAATCGGCCGGACCCGTTCAGCCAGTTCGACGGCTGCGGGGATGGGCGGATGGACGTGCTGGAGTCGGGGTTGGTGGACAAGCTGTACAACCTCTGGGAGCGCAATCCCATCACCGTGCGCGCGAGCTACCTCGCGTCGGGCGGGAAGCAGGATGCGCCGCCCCGGACGAAGCTTCCGAGCTACTGAGCGCGAGGGGACACGATGACCTACCGGATGAAGCTGTGGGTGGGAGCGGGAGCGCTGTTGTCCTTCGCGGGAGGCGTGGCACTGGCCACGAGTCCCGCGCCGCGCCCCGAGTCTCTTCAGACGACGGAGTTGCCGCGTCACAAGGTGCCGGTGTCGAAGGACGGCAACCTGGTGGTGGGGATGTGTGACGGAGAGACGTCCCTGGAGGTGAAGGGCGTCAAGGAGGGGCAGTCGCTGACGCGCGAGCAGGCGGCGCGGGTGTCGGCGGAGTTGATGGAGACGTGGCTGAAGAAGAACCCGGATGCGAACTGGGACCCGGCGCCTCCGCCCGGAGTGGCGCAGGGACAGAAGCAGGCGCCACAGCAGAAGAACCCGCCCATGGGGACGCAGAAGCCCGCGACGGGAGGGGACATGCGCGAGGGAGGGGTGACGGCGGAGAGCGGTGGCAAGGAGGTCCGCAAGGAGGCGGGGGTGAACATCCAGGACGGGCACTCCTACGGCGCGTTCACCCAGCGAGACGAGGCGGTGTGGGCGGCGTCCACGCAGCAGTTCGTGGACGAGGGACACCGGGTGTTCCACGACGCGGCGGCGGTGGGAGGGACGATTGCGGTGTCCTGTGACATGTGCCACCCGGATGCATCGAACACGCATCCGGAGACGTATCCGAAGTACCAGGTGCAGCTGGGCCGGGTGGCGCTGCTGCGGGACATGATCAACTGGTGCATCGAGAACCCGGTGCGCGGCAAGCCGCTCGCGGATGGGGACCCGAGGTTGCGCGCGATGGAGGCGTACATCTACGCGCAGCGGAAGGGCACGAAGCTGGAGTACGGGAAGAAGTAGGCCGCGTGCGTTTGATATGACCCCTCGGGCGGAAGGTCTGCCTGGGGGGCGTCATGAAGCGGTGGCTGTGGTGCTGGTTGGGAGTCTGGCTGTCATCATGCGCGACGACGCCGACACCAGCGCGCGAGCACGAGTATCCGGACGAGTACACGCGGCTGGAGGAAGGCGCGTGCGTCACGTTCCTGTGCGCGGCGGAGGCGTGTGGCCTCTATCGGTGCGAGGACGTGGAGTCCTGGGGCCGGGTGGTGCCGGCGCGGGGTGCTTCGTTCGTGCTGCCGCCGAGCGCGGTGCGCTCACCGCAACGCAACTGGGGCTATGTCCAGGGGTTGCCCGGGGACGCGCAGCCCGTCTTCATCATTCGCTGGTACGGGCGGGAGCTGCTGCCCAGTCAGAAGCGGTTGCTGGAGATGGCGAAGGCGCTGGCGACGAAGCCTCGCGAGAAGCACCACATCTTTCCCCAGGAGTTCAAAGACTGGTTCGAGCGGCAGGGCATCAACATCCATAAGGAGACGATGCTCATCGACATCGACACCCATCACCGCATCCACAGGGGATTCAGCGGTGGACCTTGGAATGGAGAATGGCGGAAGTTCCGTGATAACCACACCGGTGCGACCCAAGAGGACATGTACCGATACGCTCGAGAGATGATCATCCGCTTCGATTTGGTGGGACCTATTCTGCCGTACCATCTGCTCGTAGGCCCTTCCTTCGCGTACTGAGACCATGACGCGCTTCTTCCATCTGGAGCGGGGTGACGGCGAGCGGCAGAAGGGCACGTACAAAGCCCGGCACAAATGGGGGTTGCCGGGGGTCACCTGTCCTCTGTGCCATGCGACCTGGGCCAGTACTGGCTTCAACTATCCCGCCCTGGACCTGACGAGCCATCCCGCGGCGAAGAAGCTCGCGAAGGCCTACTTGGAAAAGGACTTCGATGCGTACGAGGGCCTGCGCGAGCAGGTCAGGCCCTTGCTGCCACCGGACAGCCCTTTGTTGCCGGGAGCCTTGTTCGGCCCCTTGGTGGGAACGGCGCGGGGGCCCTTCGCTGCCTTCCTCCAGCAGTATGGAGATGTCGTGCTCGTTCGTCCGGACGCGCTGGCGCGCCTGCAGTCCTCCGGATTGAGGGGACTGAAAGGGGTCAGGACCGAGTTGCGCTTTCGGCCCAAGGATGTCGAGGAGTTGTTGGAGCTGGCGGTCGAACCGCGTGGTCTTCTGCACCCGGACTGCATCCCGCGCTCAACGCAGCCTGCGTGTCCGAAGTGTGGTCGACATGGCTTCAGTCTCCCCAAGGAGCCCATCCTCGACGCGTCGTCACTCCCGCTGGATTTGGACCTCATGAGACTGAGGAACTTCGCGATGGTGCTCGTCGTCACCCAGCGCTTCAAGGACGCCGTGGAGCAGCTCGGCCTCGACGGGCTGACATTCCGCGAGCTTCCAGTGCGCTGACCTCGCGAGCCTGCGACGTGCCCGCCTGCCAGCACTCCGGGCCTTTCACTTGGAGGACCGACGAGCCCGCACGAGACGCGAGTGTTGACGACGGTGTCCGGAAGGACGATGACTCGCCGGCAACGGTGTCCTCGCGCCCATGAGCTTCTCTCCGCCCATCTCCGCTCCTCCCGATGCCCTCACCACCCTGCGCGACCGGGGCTATGCCGTCCTGGACCGCGCGGGCCTGTCCGAGTTGGTGGGCATCCCCGCCGCGACGATGGACCTCTGGCGCCCCACCTGGGATGACCTCCCGGCGGACAGCTACCTGCGCGACGGTGGCCGGTATCGCTCGCGTCGACACTCGTGCTTCATCGTCGACGGCGACACCGTCACCTCCGTGCCCCACCGCGCGCACTGGCAGCCCGTCGAATACAACGCCCTGCACGGCGGCCTGGAGCGCTGGTTCGAGCCGATGACGTCCACCGTCGTCGAGCGTCCCGAGTGGCCCCGGCTCTTGAGCCAGCTCGCTGCCTGCGCGTCCGCACTGAAGGGGCAGCAGACCTGGTTCGTGGAGTCGCACCAGTTCCGCATCGACACCACGGATGGCATCGGCCGGCCGACGCCCGAGGGCGCGCACCGCGACGGCGTGGACTTCGTCGTCGTGCTGCTCGTCGGTCGGCAGGACATCAAGGGCGGAGAGACGCGCGTGTTCGAGGCCGCGGGCCCCAACGGCATCCGCTTCACGCTGACGGAGCCCTGGTCGGCGCTGCTGCTCGACGACGAGCGCGTCATCCACGAGAGCACGCCCATCCAACCCGTGGGCGCCCAGGGGCACCGCGACACGCTGGTGCTCACCTTCCGCGCGAAGAGCTTCCAGGGACCCTGAGCGACGGGCAGTCCCTGGAAGCCCTCCACGGGTTTCAGCGACTCAGGACTTCGGGGCGATGGTGACCTTCACGCCCTCGGACCAGACCTTGTGCTCATCGGCGTAGTACAGGTACGCGCGGCTCGCGGGGCCGGTGTACGTGCCGGGCACCGAGGCCACCAGCGACAGCGGCACGTCGATGCGCTTCTTCGCCTCCATGCCCCGCCAGTACAGGACGACGTCGCGTCCAATCACCTCGTACGCATCCACCACCTTGCGCTTCACCAGCTCCTTGAGCTGGTCATGCCGCACCTCCAGGCCGCCAGGCACACCGAAGATGGCGACCGCCGTCGGCAGGTGCAGGCCGGTGCGGTTCATGACCATGACGCGGGCCTCGGTGGGCTCGCCCTCGATGAGCTCGTGCTTCGCCAAGGCCACCTCCAGCGACACCTGCGTGTCCTTGGAGCTGTCCGGCACCAGCGCGTTGAAGGTGACCTCCACCGTGTACGGCAGCTCCGAGCCATCCTCCATGCGCAGCTCCAGCTGACGCCCACCCGGGCCGAGCAGCTTGCTCACGTCCGGCAGCTTGAGCGCCTCCTGCGCGGAGCCCGTGAAGCTGACGGGCTCACCCACCGGGCGACCCTCCACGAAGATGCGCACCCGTCCCGGGCGGAGGTTGGCCGCGTGGGCCTTGTCGTAGGCGATGATGGAGCGCAGCGCGAGCACCGTGCTCTGCGTCGAGCCGTAGCGACCCCCGTCGCTGGACTCCGCCATGTACTTCATCGCGCGCTGCACGTTCGCCAGGTACTCCGGCTCGCGCAGCCAGGCGAGCACGGACAGCGCCGTGGTCTCGATTTCGAGCGAGTCCCCCGAGCTGCCGACGATGGACTGCGTGCCGCCGCTGACCACGCCGTTCTGCTGCTGGAGCTTCGCGAGCCGGCCCATCATCGCCTTGGCTGACGCGCTGTCACCCGCGAGCGACAGCACGTTGGCCGCCAGGGCGACGACATAGCTGTTGCTGCTCTTCGTCGCGGCCTGCTTCACCGCGGCCACCTCGCGCGTCAGCTCCTTCGCCGTGGCGTCCTTCTGCGGCGCGCTCTCCAGCATCGCCCAGGTGATGTACGCGTTGGACGTGTCCGCGTCCTCCACCCAGACGTGCAGCGCGCGACGCTTGCGATTGAAGCCGCCCTGGCCATCCCGCTGCTTCAGCATCCACTCCCGCGTGCGCAGCAGCATCTGCGTGTCCACGTTGTGGACCTGCTGCATGTCCGTGAAGTGGAGCAGGCCGAAGGCGGTGAGGGCCTCGTGGCCAGGGGCCTCGCCGAACCACTCGTAGCCCTGCTCCTTCGTCTCGAAGCCCACCAGTCGCTGGTAGCCCGACGTCAGCTTCTCGCGAGCCGAGGCGACGAGCTCCGGATTCACCCCGGTGTGCGTCTGGAAGTACTGCTGCGCCATCGTCATCGGGTACGTGGTGGAGCTGGTCTGCTCGAAGCAGCCGCTCGGCTCGCGGATGAGGCGCGCGAGCGACTCGGTCAGGTTGGACACGGGGCCCGGGTACAGGGCGATGCTCGCGCGGATGCTGCCGGGCAGCACGCTGTCGGGGAGGGTGATGGTGTGCGTGGCCGGCTTCTTCGAGGACAGCAGCCCGCCGAAGGACACGGTGCCAGGGAAGCCTCGGGGCTTGATGGACAGCGTGCGGGTGACGGTGTCCATGTAGTTGCCCGTGCTCGCGATGAGCTTCAGGTCCACCGGCTGCGACTGCTGGCCAATCTCCAGAGAGAGGAGCTGGCGCCCGCGCCCGTTCGCGGCCAGGTCCATGGTCTTGTTGCCGGACAGCTTCACGTCGCCCTTCAGCTCCGCCTTCAGCGAGACACCCGTCAGCGCGGCGTCCGTCCCGTTCACCAGCGCCACCGGCAGGCGGACGACGTCACCCGACGTCACCTCCAGCGGCAGCTTCGGCTCCACGTAGAAGGGCTGCGAGGACTCCAGCTCCGCCACGGCCGAGCCCAGCTCACCGCCGTCACCCACCGCGCCGGCCGTGGCCTTGAACGTCGTCACGGAGTCGTTGGTCGCGAAGCGCACGCGGACCTCGCCGGTGCGCGCGTCGGTGCGCACGCCCGAGTTCCAGTAGAGCGTCTCCGCGAAGTCCACCCGGTCCCCGGACTTGCGACCCGGCCGCGTCATGTGCGCGTACTCGCGGAGATAGATGAACGGCGAGGCCTGAAGCGGCTCCTCCCATTCCTTGGCGATCGCCCTCTTCTTCCTGGGCATCTCCTCGTCGTGGGGCGCATCGAGGACCTCTATCCTCTGCATCTGGATTTCCGCCGGAGGCTGCATCTCGGCCTCGGCGGCCAGAACGGGAGCAGGCTCGACAGGGGCGGGGGCAGGCGCAGCGGCGGGAGCAGGGGGAGCCGCGGGCCTGGCGGCCACGGGGACGGCCACCACGCCCCCGGCGGCCACGGCGTCATCCCTGAAAGCGCCAGCGGCCTCGCCTTCTTCTCGCTCTTCCTGGACCACCGGTTGGGCCTTGTTCCACCGCATGCCGCCCTTGGCGCTTGGCGCCTTGGGACGGCGCTGCCCGCGCTCCACGTCGTCGCGCAGGCCTGGCAGCCGCAGTGAAGCGTGCATCGCGAGCGCGCGCTGGGCCGCGTCTCCATGGCTGGACATGAAGGTGCGCGGGTTGATGAACGCGAAGCGCCTCCAGCCCTGGGTCCCCAGCAGCAGGTCCACCGCGAGGCGCGACTTCGGGTTCTTCTTGTCGAAGTAGAGCTGCGCGTCGGCCAGCTCCTTCACCTCGTGCTCCAGCAGCACCATCACCGGGAGCGAGGGCGCGTGCTCGCGCTTCTCCTGGAGCTGCAGCACCGCGTCGTCGGTGACGGTGAGCATCACCAGCGCGGAGACGGGCTCGCCGTCGCGCAGGGTGCGCGCCGTCAGCTCCACGGGCGCGCCCGGCTCGTAGCGGGCGCGGTCCGCCTTCAGCTCCACGGTGATTTCCTTCGCGGGCTGACGGAACACCAGTCGCTCCGCCAAGGGCCGTCCATCCGCGTCCCACACCGTGGCGATGAGCACGCCATCCGCCTTGCCTGGATCCAACGTCACCGGGTTCTCGTCATCGGCGTCGAGCACCGCCGAGGCCACTCGCAGGTCGCGCTGGCTCAGCGAGACCGACGTCCGGCCCACGCCCGTGTTGCTCACGACCAGCCGCACCAGCCCGCCCGGGGGAATCACGTCCTCCCGCGCGCGGATGACCGCGCCCCTCGCCTTCACGGCGGGCAGCGGGAAGGTCTTCTTGATGCCGGCCGGCGAGTCGATGCGCAGCGCGTAGTTCGTCTCGGCGCGAGGGGTGAGCTCGAAGCGGCCCCGGCCCTCGTGCTCCGAGCGGACGTTGGCGACAATCTTGCCCGTCTTCATGTCCAGCACGACGCCCGTCAGGTCCGCGGGCTTGCTCGCGGGCGTCTTCGCCTCGAAGTACACGCGCGACGTCAGCCCCGCCACCAGCTCACCGCCCTCCGGGTACATCGCCAGGTCCAACGTCTGGAGGAGGATGGGAATCGTCTTCGCCGCCGTCTCCACCACGCCGCCATCCTGGATGGTGAAGGCCAGCGTCCCCTCGCCGCGCTCGATGTTCTTCGGCAGGTTGAAGCGGACGGTGCAGCGGCCCCGCGGGTCCACCGTGCAGCTCTCCTGGGCCACGCTGGCGCCGTCGACGAGCGCGGTGGCGGTCACCTTCGCCGTCTCGGGCACGCCGCCCTCCGCGCGCGTCACGTCGAGCGTCGCGGTGACGGTGTCTCCGGGGCCGTAGCCGTCGCGGAGGAACTGGACCTGCGTCTTCAGGCGGGGCGCGCGGTAGGCCCGCACCTCGAACTTGCGCTCCACCGGGGCCCCGGCCGTCCAGGGGTCGCTGACGCGCAGGGTGTACTCACCACCGGCCTGTCCGGCGGGGATGGGCCACGAGTAGCCCCAGGCCGTCTCGGGAGAGGCCACCCGGCCCTGGGCGATGAGGTCTCCCCGGGGGCCGCGAACCTCGATGAGGGCATTCACCCCGCCGGTCATGGGCTTGTGGGAGAGGGCCTGGAGCACGAGCCCTCGCACCAGGACGGACTCACCCGGTCGATAGAAGGGCTTGTCGGTGGAGACGAAGGTGAGGGGGCGGTCGCGACCCTCGGGAGAGGGCGCGTTGGGGCGGGCGGCGAGCACCAGGCCCGGCACCAGGAGGAGTGACGCGGCGAGGCCCAGGGTGCGGAGCACCCGGCGGAGACGCGGGACAGGGAGGGTCATGGAGGCTCTGAACGACTGAACTGGCGGGAAGTTCTGCGCCAGGGACTCAAGCTGAGCAGGACTCGGTGTGTCTCCGATAGGGGCCACCGTGCGCGGGTGGCCCGAGCGGCGGGGTTGGGCGAAGCTGACCCACCGGAATGGGAGCTGGCGGGCCGTGTTGGAGGGCTCGCCGCACCGCACCAGGAGATGAGGACATGGGCAGGTTGTTTGTCGCGCCGCTGCTGACCGGGCTTTTGACTGCTTCCTCGGCGCTGGCGGCGGAAGAGGACCCCTTCCTGTGGCTGGAGGAGGTGCAGGGGCAGCGGGCGCTGGAGTGGGTGCGCACGCAGAACGCGAAGACGGAGGCGGTGCTGGAGAAGGACCCGCGCTTCGAGCCCTTCCAGGCGGAGGCGCTGCGCATCTTCACCGCCACCGACCGCATCCCCACGCCCTCCTTTCGAGCCGGAGGCGTGGACACCTTCTGGCAGGACGCGACGAACCCGCGCGGGCTGTGGCGGCACACGACGACGGAGGGCTACGCGAGCGCCACCATCCCCTGGGAGACGGTGCTGGACGTGGATGCGCTGGCGAAGCAGGAGGGCGCGCCCTGGGTCTGGAAGGGCATCGACTGCCTGCCTCCCGCTGACTTGAAGTGCATCGTCTCCCTCTCCAACGGTGGCAAGGACGCGGTGGAGTCGCGCGAGTTCGACACCGGGACGAAGCAGTTCGTCGACGGCGGCTTCCGGTTGAAGGAGGGCAAGCAGTCCGTGTCGTGGCTGGACGTGGACACGCTGCTCGTGGGCCAGGACTGGGGCGGTGACACCCTCACCGAGTCCGGCTACCCGTTCGTGCTCAAGCGCTGGAAGCGCGGCACTCCGGTGGAGCAGGCGACCGAGGTGTTTCGAGGTGAGCGCACGGATGTGTCCGCCTCGCCCACCGTCCTGCACGACGAGGACGGACAGCTCCAGGGCGTGCTCATCAATCGCGCGGTGACATTCTACGAGTCGGAGCTGTTCCTGCTCGGGGACGCTGCGCCGGTGCGGTTGCCCTTTCCGCGCAAGGTGTCGTTCCATGCGTTCGTCCAGGGGCAGGTGGTCTTCACGATTGAAGAGGACTGGGGAGGCTTCAAGCAGGGCGCGCTCCTGGCCTGGTCGCTGGACGCGCTGAAGCAGGACGCCGCGAAGGCGAAGCCCACGCTCATCTTCCAGCCCGGACCACGTCAGGCCATCGAGCGCGTGTCGGCCACACGCACCCGGCTGCTCGTCAATCTGTACGAGGACGTGAAGGGCGCGCTGGATGTCTACACGTCGAACAAGGGCCGCTGGACGCGCAAGCGGCTGGCGATGCCGAAGAACGCGTCGGTGGAGATTGTCGCCACGTCGTCCTCGCACGAGAAGCTGTTCGCGGGCGCGGAGGGCTTCCTGGAGCCGACGTCGCTGTGGCTCGGTGACGCGGCGGCGGGCACGGTGAAGCAGGTGAAGTCGCTGCCGGCGCGCTTCGATGCGTCCAAGCACCGGGTGGAGCAGTTCTGGGTGAAGTCGAAGGATGGGACGCGGGTGCCGTACTTCCTGGTGCGGCCAGTGAAGCCCAAGGCCGGCGCAGTCACGCCGACGGTGGTGTACGGCTATGGCGGGTTCCAGGTGTCCAAGCCGCCCATGTATCTGCCGGAGGTGGGCAAGCTGTGGCTGGAGCGCGGCGGCGCGTACGTCGTCGCCAACATCCGGGGCGGTGGCGAGTTCGGCCCGCGCTGGCATCAGGCCGCGCTGCGCGAGAAGCGTCAGCGGGCGTTCGACGACTTCGCCGCCGTGCTGGAGGACCTGGTCCGCCGCAAGCTCACCTCACCGAAGCACATCGGCATCTATGGCCGCTCCAACGGCGGAGTCCTCACCAGCGTGGTGATGACGCAGCATCCGGAGCTGCTCAACGCAGCTGTGATTGAGAGCCCGCTCATCGACATGATGCGCTACCCGAAGCTGCCGGCGGGCGCGTCGTGGGTGGGCGAGTACGGCAACCCGTTCGTCCCCGAGGACGCGGCGTTCATCTCGAAGTACTCCGCCTACCAGAACCTCAAGCCGGGCGTGCGCTATCCCAAGCCGTACATCACCACCAATACGAAGGACGACCGCGTGCACCCGGGCCACGCGCGCAAGTTCGCCGCGAAGTTGGAGGCGATGGGATTGCCGTATCTGTACTTCGAGAACACCGACGGCGGGCACTCGAACGACTCGGACCCGATGCTCAATGCGCGCCGGTGGGCGCTGCACCACGTCTACCTGTCGCAGCAGTTGATGGACTGAGCGCTCAGCTCACGCTCTCCGCGCTGTAGCGGGCGATGAGGCCCGTGCGCACGGCGAGGCGGAACACGCGGTTGAAGAAGAGGGCGGCCAGCACGATGTAGAGCACGGCGAGGCCGCCCCCCATCAGCACCGTCGTCCACGACACCGAGCCACCGGAGACGATGGTCCGCATGCCCTCGAACACGTAGGACGGGGGCAGGAGGCGTGCGATGGCCTGCATCCACGAGGGCAGGGTGGACAGCGGATAGAAGACGCCGACGAACGGGGACAGGAGCGCGGGGATGGGCCAGATGAACCACTCCGCGGAGGGCCCCAGTCGCAGCACCACCGCCGTGCCGATGATGCCGAGCGCGATTCCGAACAGGAACAGCACCAGCAGGAACGGCACCAGCATGGCGCCATAGACGAGCATCGACAGGCCGAACACGGCGCCCGCGACGACGAGCATGACGACGAGCCCCACCGAGCTGGTCGCGATGCTGGAGAGCACCAGCCCGGTGACGTACTCGGTGATGGTCATGGGGGTGGCGAAGACGTTGAGGAAGTTGCGCGACCAGACGTCCTCGAAGAACGCCATCGTCACGCCTTGCATCACCCGGGTGAGGAAGTCCCAGAGGAGCACCGCGCCGAGCAGCGCGGGCAACAGGTCCATGCCGGGCTGGTGGGTGATGGTGCCCAGGTAGCGGGTGATGAAGCCCCACAGGACGATGTCGATGGCCACCCAGACGAAGAGGGGGAAGACGCGCGAGGGGCTGCCGCGCAGCAGATAGAACTGGCGCAGGACGATGGCGGCGGCGCGGGACAGTCGCATGGCTAGGGGTGCTCCAGTGCGAGGGGCTCGCGGGCCACGGTGATGAACAGCTCCTCCAGCGTCGCCTTGCCGTGCTCATGGGGCAGCTTGCGAGGGTCTCCCTGGAGGAGCACCTTGCCGCGCGACATGAAGAGGACGCGGTCACACACCTCTTCCACCTCGTACATGTTGTGGGACGTCCACAGCACGCCGCCGGTGCCGTTCGCGGTGAAGTCGCGGATGCGGGCGCGGATGTCTCGCGCCGTCGACGGGTCCAGCGAGGCGGTGGGCTCGTCGAGGAGCAACAGTTGGGGCCGGTTGAGCATGGCCTTGGCGAGCGCGACGCGCGTCTGCTCTCCCGAGGACAGCACCCCGCACTTGGTGTCGCGGAAGCGCACGAGGTCGAACTCCTGGAGCAGGGCCTCGATTCGCTCGGAGATGCGCTGCACGCCGTAGATCATCCCGAAGTAGCGCAGGTTCTGGACGACGGTGAGGTTGCCGGGGAGCGGCGCGTAGACGGCGGCGAAGTTGGTGTACTCGAGCGCCTGCGAGCGGCGCTTGGAGAGGTCCACGCCCTGGATGTGGATGGTGCCGGAGGTGGGCTCGAGGACGCCGAGAACCATGTTGATGGTCGTCGTCTTTCCGGCGCCGTTGGGCCCGAGCAGACCGACGATTTCGTTGCGGCCGACCTCGAAGGAGATGCCATCCACGGCGACGGTGTTCGCGTAGGACTTGCAGAGCTCGCGGACGGAGAGCACCGGTGGATTGCTGGAGGATTCGGCCATGGGGGTGGAGCGTCCTGCGTCAGTTGTGAATCTTCTCGTGCTTGCCGAGCATCTCGACGTACTCGGCGATTTTGCGCGCGCGCGTCTCGGCCTTCTTCACGTGGTGGATGCGGAAGAGCACCGCGTAGCGGTTGACCGAGTTGAGGGTGGCGAAGAACGCCTCCGCGCGGGGATTGGCGGCCAGGGCCGCCGCGAGGTCCTCGGGCACGACGATTTTGCTCTGGGAGTCATAGGCGGCCTCCCAGCGTCCGTTCTGTTTCGCGTTCTCGATTTCGGCCAGACCCGAGGGTTTCATCCGGCCTGCATCGATGAGCGCGAGCACCTTGTCGCGATTGATTTTCGACCAGATGCTCCGAGGCCCGCGCGGGGTGAACTTCAGGACATAGGCCGAGTCGTCGAAGCGACCCTTCTGGCTGTCAATCCAGCCCCACGCCAGCGCGACCTCGAGTGCCTCCTGGTAGGTGAGGGACACGGGGCTCTTGCCCTTCTTGGAGAACTTGAGCCACGCACCGCGCGACGTGGCGGCGTGTTTCTTGAGCCACGTGTCGAAGGCGTCCGGGTTCGCGAAGAAGACGATGGGCAAATCGCCCGTGGGCGTCGCGGTGGCGGGTGCGGACTTCGCGGGTGCGGACTTCGAGGCCACGGATTTCGCAGTGGTGGGCTTCGCGCGTGCGGGCTTCGCGGGAGCGGACTTCTTCGCGGGAGCGGACTTCCCAGCGGCCGATGACTTCGTGGCCGGAGACTTCTTCCGCGCGGACGGGGTCTTCTTGGCGGGGCTCATCGGGCCGGCTTGTACCACGGGGCCGAGGAGGCGGAGGACCCTCGCGGCGCTACTGTCGTAGGCGCCAGGCCGCTGTGACCAGGGCGCTGCTCAAGTCTCGGAGGTGAAGCTGGAGCGCTGGAAGCATGGGGCCAGTATGCATGGAGCCCGTGGAGGCGGTAGCGTCCCGGCGCATGCGCACTCTCTACGGGATGCACTACTCGGGTTGGACGGAGAAGGCTCGCTGGGCGCTGGACCACCACCGCGTGGACTACCGTTACCGTGAGCACATGCCGCTCATCGGTGAGTTGGCCCTGCGCTGGCGCACCCCGAAAGGCACGCATCCCTCCGTGCCGATGTTCGTCGACGAGGAGGTCGCGACGACGGGCTCGTTCGCCATCGCCCGCCGCGCGGAGACGCTGGGGCAGGGCTCGGCCTTGTTTCCCGACAGCGCGATGGTCTCCATCCAGCGCTGGGAGACCTTGAGTGACCAGGTGCTGAGCATCGCCCGCGCCAGCGTGGTGAGCCGCCTGTCCCACAATCCGCGCGCGCAGGCGGAGAGCCTGCCCTCGTTCATCCCAGGCTTCCTCCGGGGCGTGTCCGCGCCGACGGCCCGGCTGGGGGCGCGCTTCATCGCACGCAAGCACAAGGCGATGGCCGACCCGGAGGCGGCGATTCGACAGACGGCCATCCCCGCGCTGGAGCATCTGCGCGCGGAGCTTCGGGGACGGCCCTACTTGGAAGACGGCTTCACCTACGCGGACATCACCGCGTGCATGATGCTCCAGTTCACGCGGCCGGTGGATGATGCGTGGATGCCGCTCGGCTCGGGGACGCGCGAAATCTGGCATCACGAGTCACTGGCCGCCGCGTTCCCTGATCTGCTGGCGTGGCGAGATGACCTGTATGCGAAGCACCGCCGCCCCCAGGCTCGTGCGTTGAGCTCCGGAAGCGGCGGCGCGGCGTCCCGCGCGGGGTGAGGCAAATGAAGTAGAGACGGAACCCGATATGACCGTTCGCTACTTCAGGCTGACGGAAGACATGCAGGCTGGGACCTGGGACCTGGGAGATCTTCAGGACGAACACGGCCAGGAAGTGGGCGACCCTTACGTGTTCGCGGCGGGAAGGCCCATCGCCACCAAGGGGCGTCTTTCGGTTCCCATCGACGAGCCTGGGCGGCGGTTGGACTTCTGCACCGCGGGGCTCGGCGTCGCGCCCGTCCTTCATGTTCGTGTAGCAACCCTCTTCGCGGAGCTGGCGCGCGACGATGTGCAGCTTGTTCCCGTAGCCATCAAGGGCCATCTGGACATGTACCAGGTACTGGTGGCCACGAAGCTCATCCGCTGCATTGACGACCATGCTTCAGCCGAGGTGCGGTACTGGAAACCGGAGCACGGTCAGCCTGAGCGAGTCGGCGACTATAAGTCCGTGATTGGGATGCGCATCGACACGTCGAAGTTGGGCGATACCAAGGTGTTCCGAACGCAAGGCTGGACTGTTGCCCTCATCGTCTCCGAGGACATCAAGCTCGCCCTGGAGCGTGAGCGGACCACCGGCGCGAAGTTCACCGAGGTCTGAATCATCACGCCCCAGGCGCACGCACGACGCCGGTCTCCCAGCGCCTTCACGGAAGCACTGCCGCCCCAGGCCCGAACGTCAGGCTCAGGAAGCGGCGGCGCAAGGTGACTCGGGGTTTACTTCGTCTTCGCGGGAGGAGGCGCGGGCGGCGTGCCCTGCTGACCCATGCGCTGACGAATCATCTCCTGGATCTGCTCGGGCGTCTTGCCCTTGAAGTCCTCCGGCTTGAAGGACCCCATGATGGGGGGCGCGGCGCTGGTGGCGTCCAGTTCCTCATAGCCGGGAGGAACGGCGAAGAGCGTCGCGGCCTGCGCGCCCATCTGGATGTTGGTGACCTCGATGTCCGCCTGGACCTTGCCGTCCTTGCCGAACGTCTGACTGCGCACGTAGGCGACCTCGGGGAGGTCCGTGGGACGCCAGACCTTCTGACGCTGGATGCTGCCCTCGGCGCCCGGAGGCACGCCCTCGTACACGACGGTGGGATGTCCGTTGACCTTCTCCGTGCCGACCTTCTTGAAGCCCTGCTCCTTGAAGCAGGCGTCGAAGTCCTGCGTCTTGCCCACGCAGGTGCCGGGAATCTTCACGGACATGTCATCCAGGCTGCGGCTCGTGGCCGCCTTCTTCGCGTGGAAGAGCGTGGTGCCCGTGCGCTTCTCCCAATCGAAGATGATGGACATGCCGCCGGGAACCTCGGCCGGCGCCAGGTCCATGCGCAGCATGCCCGGACGGCCGTACATCTTGCCCTTCGTCTCCGGGGCCGCCCCCTTCTGTCCGGCCAGCGGCGCGCTCTTCACCCGCAGGTCTCCGACCCAGTCGGCCAGGGCGGGCGTGGACAGCAGCAGCGTGGCGGCGAGGACTCCCGACAACCTGTGACGCACCGAGAATGAGCTCATGCGGCGCACCACAATCCAGCCACCGCACGCCTGTCAAACCAGGCCCCGGACACACGAACGGCGCCGGCCTCGTGAAAGGCACGGCGCCGTGGCGCACGCGGGGACGAGGCTTCGAGCCTCAGCCCGGCTGGCAGACCTGCCGGAGGATATCGAGCGACTCCAGCGCCTTGCCCGCGCCCATCACCACGGCGGAGAGCGGGTCCTCGGCGAGGAACACGGGCAGGCCCGTCTCTTCGCGCAAGAGCGTGTCCAGGTTCTTCAGGAGCGCGCCACCACCGGCCAGCACGATGCCCCTGTCGGCGATGTCACCGGCGAGCTCCGGCGGCGTGCGCTCCAGCGTCAGCTTCACGGCCTCGACGATGCCGTTGACGGGCTCGGCGAGCGCGTCGCGGACCTCGTCGCTGGACACCGTCAGCGTGCGCGGCACACCGGCCACCAGGTCGCGACCCTTGATCTCCATGGTCATGACCTCGTCCGTCGGGTACGCGGTGCCAATGCCCATCTTGATGAGCTCGGCCGTGCGCTCACCGATGAGCAGGTTGTACTTGCGCTTCACGTACTGAATGATGGCTTCGTCCAGCTTGTCGCCGCCGATGCGCACGCTCTTGGCGAACACGATGCCGGCCAGGCTGATGACCGCGACGTCGGACGTACCCCCGCCGATATCCACAATCATGTTGCCGCTGGGCTCCGTCACCGGAAGGCCCGCGCCGATGGCCGCCGCCATGGGCTGCTCAATCAGGTAGACCTCGCGCGCTCCCGCGTTCGCCGCCGCCTCACGCACCGCGCGACGCTCCACCTCGGTGATGCCCGAGGGGATGCCGATGATGATGCGCGGATTGACCAGCGTCTTGCGATTGTGCGCGCTCTGGATGAAGTAGCGCAGCATCGCCGCCGTGATTTCGAAGTCGGCGATGACGCCGTCCTTCATCGGCCGGATGGCAACGATGTTGCCCGGCGTCCGCCCCAGCATCTCCTTGGCTTCCTTGCCCACCGCGAGGACCTTCTTGCCCCCGCGCGAGTCATGCTGGACGGCCACCACGGAGGGTTCGTTGGACACGATGCCCTGACCGCGGATGTAGATGAGCGTATTCGCCGTCCCGAGGTCGATGGCGAGGTCGCGCGAAAATAGGGTGTGAAGCCAGTCGAACATACGGGGGCGGAAACTTTCGAAGAGTCGGCGGAATTTCCCGCTGGCGCGTGGGAAGAGCGGTCGCGAAGGTACTACGCGACGCGGCACGGAGGAAGAAAAGCCGGCGGCGCTCCAATAACCGCCTGGGGGGCAGTCGGCCACAGGACTCGGAGGCCCGAGTCCAGGGAGTTCAGGGGGACGCTTCCGAGTGGGCCTGCTCGAAGCGCGAGGCCACCACCCCGGCCTGCTCCGCCTGGCCTTCCGGCAGGCACACGGGCAGTTCCCCCGCCTGTTCCGCCTCCCGATACTCGGGGGTGTGGCGCAGGGCCTCGCTGGTGACGTGGAGCAGGCCATCCCGGACGGGCTCGAACATCAGCGCGGTGAGGTACCAGGCGGGCGCGTAGTCCAGGCGGATGAGCCCGTGCACGCTCCACCGGTGCGGCGCGTAGTCCCACGGGCAGCGGCCGAGCAGCTTCCGGAGCATCCACCCCGTGGCGTACTCGGCGCCGAAGATGAGCGCGGTGTAGGCCAACGCCCGCAGGGGCCGGGGCAGGGGCTTGAGCCGCGCGGAGACCTCCTCGAGCGCCAGCGCCGTGCCCCCATAGATGGGGTGCATCCACAGGTAGGTCCGCGCCGTGGCGCTCCTGTCCCTGCTCAAGGCCGCGCCCGCCCCGGTGAAGAGGACCTCCAACACCCAACCCGTGCACCCGTAGAGCAAGAATCGTGAAAGCACGCGCTCAAGTTAGGTCTGATCCTCCCGGCCGGCAGGCCCCGCCGCGCGCCGAATCGCCGCCTGCCGTGGATGTGCACCGGTGGACGTTCTCCCCGTCCACACGGGGGTGACGGCCACGACTCCGGGCCGATGCGCCGACGCAGCGGCGTTTTCGCTCGGGGGGACATGGCCCTACAGCGCCGTGACGCACCCGCCTGGAGCGGGGCGCCGTCTCCACGCGTCAGCGACAGCCCTGGCCGATGGCGCGAGCCGCGAGCCTCGGCTCGGCGTCCAGGTGTCTGGGCCTCGGGCTTCGCTGGCGGGCCTGGCCTCGGCGTCGAGGTGCTCGGCCCCGGGCTTCGTCGCCGGACCTCGACCTCCGGGAGCGCGGTGCCTTGGCCACGTTGGATGGCGCGGGACTCCGAAGCGAGCCTGCGTGCTCGCGGGGGGCAGCGCCTGTCACCTCGTCCGCGCCAGTAGCCAGGCTCCAGCGGACTGGCGGGCGTGAGGCAGGGCGCGCTTTACGGGCCCAGGTCCGGCGTAGTACCTGAACGAGTGATGCGCTCCCCCGGCACGACATCGCGAATGCCCGGCTCCGGGAGCGAGACGCTCCGGACGGTGCTGCTCGCCTTGGGGGTGGCCCTCGTCCTGGCCACGGTGCTGCGCGCCGAGGCCGCCGAGTGCCCCACGGCGACGGAGCGGGGCTTCTACCTGGACACCGGCGCGACGTCCGTCCGCCAGGGCGCGAAGTCCTCCAAGGGCCCCGCCCGCCGATGGGGCGCGCAGTTCCACGTCACCGACCTGGGGGGCTGGGACGCGGGGCTCCATGTCGGCTCCGGCCCCGCCTTCTCGCCGCCCTCCTCCGCGCGGGGCCGCACCCCCTTCGCGCCCGACCTCCAGGCCCTCCATCGCTGGGGCCGGGAGCGGCGGCACGCCGTCGCGCGCGTCACCTTGAGAGAACGTCGCTCCGCGGCGGCCCCCACCTCGAGCGGGGACATCGCGGACCGTCCCTCCATCGTCACCCGCCCGCTGCGAGGCCCTCCTCGGGGCGCTTGAGCGGTGAGCGTCGCGCCGGAGTTCCTCCGGTACCGAGCGCTTGAGCGAGCCCGGCGGTATTCCGGGCGTTACGACGTCTTTTCCTTTCCTTCGCGCGCGACGGCCCTTGTCTCCGGTTTCCCGGGGTGGGGCAGGTCGTGCCCCAGCCGAGCTTCCCATTCTTGAGGTGACCTGATGCACGGAGCCCACGAGGTCCTCCAGGCCATTGCCATTGTCCTGTGCGTCGCCGCGGTGACGACCGTTCTCTTCCAGAAGCTGCGACAACCCGTGGTGCTGGGCTACATCCTCGCGGGCCTCGTGGTGGGGCCCTTCGTGCCCATTCCACTGGTGGCCAATCCGGACGTCGTCACGACGCTGTCGGAGCTGGGCGTCATCCTGCTGATGTTCTCGCTCGGGCTGGAGTTCAGCCTGCGCAAGCTGTTCTCCGTGGGCTTCACCGCCGGCGTCACCGCCGTCATCCAGTGCAGCATCATGGTGTGGCTGGGCTTCGTGGTGGGCCGGGCCTTCGGGTGGACGACGCTGGAGAGCCTCTTCACCGGCGCGCTCATCGCCATCTCCAGCACCACCATCATCGCCAAGGCGTTCGACGAGCAGGGCATCAAGGGAAAGCTGCGGGAGCTGGTGGTGGGGGTGCTCATCGTCGAGGACCTCATCGCCGTGCTGCTGATGGCGACCCTGACGGCCGTCTCCACGGGCGCGGGCCTGAACGTGAAGGACCTGACGCTCACCACGGGCAAGCTGGTGGCGTTCCTGGTGGGCCTGGTGGCGGTGGGCCTGTTCATCATCCCCCGGGCCATGCGCGCGGTCATCAAGCTGAACCGGCCGGAGACGACGCTGGTGACGAGCGTGGGCATCTGCTTCGCGGTGGCGCTGCTCGCGCAGTCGTTCGGCTACTCGGTGGCGCTCGGCGCGTTCCTCGCGGGCTCGTTGGTGGCGGAGTCGGGTGAGGAGAAGCTGGTGGAGCACCTGGTGCAGCCGGTGCGAGACATGTTCGCGGCCATCTTCTTCGTGTCGGTGGGCATGCTCATCAACCCGGAGCTCATCGTCGAGCACTGGGCGGCCATCCTCGTGCTCACCGTGACGGTCATCGTGGGCAAGCTCATCAGCGTCACGCTGGGCGCCTTCCTCACCGGCAACGGGACGCGCACGTCCGTCCAGGCGGGCATGAGCCTGGCGCAGATTGGCGAGTTCTCCTTCATCATCGCCGGCCTGGGACTGTCGCTGAAGGCGACGGGCAGCTTCATCTATCCGGTGGCGGTGGCCGTGTCCGCCATCACCACGCTGACGACGCCCCTGCTCATCAAGACGTCGGGGCCGGTGGCGACGTGGGTGGACCGCAAGCTGCCCAAGCCGCTGCAGACCTTCGTCACGTTGTACGGCACGTGGGTGGAGCGGCTGCGGCAGGCGCCCCGGCGGGAGACGCTGGGCGCGGGCGTGCGGCGACTGATTCGCCTGCTCGTGCTGGACGCCGTGTTGCTGGTGACGCTGGTGATTGGCACGTCCCTCTCCGCCGAGCGGATGGCCAGCTTCGTGGAGACGCGGACCGGCGTGGACGAGGACGTGTCCAGGAACATCATCCTCGGAGGCGCGGTGCTGCTGGCGGTGCCGTTCATCCTGGGCGTCATCGGCATCGCCCGGCGGCTGGGCGCGACGCTGGCGGAGGCCGCGCTGCCCGCGCGCAAGGACGGCAAGTTGGACCTGGCCGCGGCGCCCCGGCGGGTGCTGCTCGTCACGCTGCAGGTGGGAATCATCCTCCTGGTGAGCATCCCCATCGTCGTGGTGACGCAGCCCTTCCTCAAGGGCGCCACCGGTCCCCTCATCGTGCTGACGCTGGTGGGCGCGCTGGGCGTGGCGTTCTGGCGGGGCGCGACCAATCTGCACGGACACGTGCGCGCCGGAGCGCAGGTCATCGTCGCGGCGCTGGCGGCGCAGTCGCACTCGAAGGAGCCGGGCGCGGAAGAGCACGCGCTGGACCACGTCCAGGGGCTGTTGCCGGGCCTGGGCGCTCCGGCCTCCGTGCGGCTGGAGGAGACGAGCCCCGTGGCGGGCAAGACGCTGGCGCAGGTGAACCTGCGCGGCCTCACGGGCGCGACGGTGCTCGCGATTCAGCGCGGGGAGGAGAGCCTCTCGGTGCCCACCGCGCAGGAGGTGCTGCGGGTGGGTGACGTGCTCGCGCTGACGGGCACGTGCGAGGCGGTGGACGCGGCGAAGGCGCTGCTGTCGGGCGTGGAGCCCGCGGCGCCGCTACCCGAGCCCCCGGCACCGGAGACGCGGGCCCACGGGTAGAACCCGGTGGGTGGGGGCGGCGGCCGTGTCCCGCCGTCCCTACCGCTTCAGCGCGTACTTGCCGATGACGTAGAGGGCGCGCACGCCGTCCTTCCAGCCAATCTTCTTGCCCTCTTCGTACGTGCGCCCGTGGTAGCTGATGGGCACCTCGAAGATGCGCCAGTTGCCGCGCGCCACCTTGGCGGTGATTTCGGGCTCGAAGCCGAAGCGGTTCTCTTCCACCTCGACGGAGCGCAGCACCTCGGCGCGGAAGGCCTTGTAGCAGGTCTCCATGTCCGTGAGGTTCAGCCCGCTCGTCATGTTGGAGAGCGTGGTCAGGATGTTGTTGAGCACCGTGTGCCAGTAGTACAGCACCCGCCGGGGCGTCCCGGTGAACCGGCTGCCGAAGACGACGTCCGCATCTCCGTCGATGATGGGCTGAATCACCTTCGGGATATCCTTCGGGTCATATTCCAGGTCCGCGTCCTGCACGAGGATGATGTCCCCCGTGGACTCGGCGAAGCCGCGCCGCAGCGCCGCGCCCTTGCCCTGGTTCTGCTCCTGGAACAGCACCCGGACTTCGTTCCGGTTCTTGGGGGACCCACCCAATACGCCCACCCCCTGCTCCGCGAGCTGCTGGAGCAGCTCCCGACTTCCGTCCCGGGAACAATCGTCCACCAGGACGAGCTCCTTCGGAAAGTCGACGGCGATGCAGCGGCGCAGCAGCTCCGCGAGGGTGGGAATCTCGTTGTAAACAGGAATGACAAGAGAGACGAGCATGGCGGTGTGCGCTCTACCTCATTTTGACGCGGGGGGCGACTGTCCAGCACCCGGCGCGCTGCACCCAGGTGCATGCCCTTTCCTCGCGCGAGGGTGTGAGATGGGCGGTATCAAGAGTCGCCTGCTTTTCGTGGAATGCTCCGTTGAGGGAGGGCCTAGGGGGGCTCCTCTTTCATGCGGGACAGCGGAAGGGAACGCCATGAACGACCAGCTCGGACGTGCGGTGCGCGGCGCGGTTTCCCTGGAGCGGTTTTCCCTGGTGGATGAGGGCCCCTGGAGGGGTCTGCGGGACTTTTTCCTCGGTGCCTGGAACATGCCGCATGGCCACTGCTACCTGTGGAAACAGGAGCTGGTGGCGCTGCATGTCGTGTCGGACGTGCTCATCGGCGCGGCCTACTTCTTCATTTCGCTGACGCTGTATGCGCTGGTGCGACGCAGCCGCCTGCCATTCGGCGGGATGATTCTGTCCTTCGGCGTCTTCATCGGCGCGTGTGGGCTGACGCACCTGATGGAGGTGTGGAACGTCTGGTATTCGGCCTACTACCTGGCGGGCGGCCTCAAGGCGGTGACGGCGGTGGCGTCGGTGGCCACGGGCATGTACCTGGTGCCGCTGCGCGGGCGGGTGGTGGAGGTGACGGAGGCGGCGCGGCTCTCCGAGGAGCGCCGGGTGCGCCTGGAGAAGAGCTCGCTGGAGCTGGAGGACCTGTACGCGCGGCTGAAGGCGTCGGAGGCGCAGCGCACGGGCTTCTTCGCCAATGTCAGCCATGAGCTGCGCACGCCGCTGACGCTCATCCTGGGGCCGGTGGAGCGGCTGCTGCACGACGGGGAGCTGTCCGAGTCCGCCCGAAAGGACCTGGAGGTGATGCGCCGCAACGCGCGGGTGTTGTTGCGGCACGTGAATGCATTGCTGGACGTGGCCAAGCTGGACGCGGGGAAGATGCGCCTCCAGTACGAGGAGATGGACCTGGCGAGGCTGGTGCGGCTGGGCGCGGAGAACTTCGAGGGCCTGGCGGCGGAGCGGCGGCTGGACTTCGAGGTGGAGCTGCCGGACATGCTGCCGGCGCAGGTGGACTCCGAGAAGCTGGACCGCGTGGTGCTCAACCTCCTGTCCAACGCGGCCAAATTCACTCCGCCGGGCGGCGGCATCCGCGTCGCGCTGAGCTCGGAGGCTGGCCGGGCGCGCCTGGTGGTGGAGGACACCGGGCCGGGGGTGCGGCCGGAGCTGCGGGAGGCCATCTTCGAGCGCTTCCGCCAGGGGGACGAGGCCACGGTGCGGGATTTGGGAGGCACCGGGCTGGGGTTGGCCATCACCCGCGACTTCGTGATGCTGCACGAGGGACGCGTCTGGGTGGAGGACCGGGAGGGAGGGGGCGCCCGCTTCGTGGTGGAGCTGCCGCTGATGGCGCCCGAGGGCGTGAAGCTGATGGCCCGGCCGGAGCTGGAGGTCCGGGTGGAGCAGCGCGCGGCGGCGCGCGCGGAGCTGGACGTGTTGCGGCCGGAGGCGCGGGAGGTGGTGGCATCGACGCGCTCGGAGGACTCGAGCCGCCCGCGCGTGCTGGTGGTGGAGGACACGCGGGAGATGCGCCGCTTCGTGGTGGAGACGCTGTCGAAGGACTTCCAGGTGGCCACCGCGGTGGACGGCGTGGACGGGCTGGTGCAGGCGGAGCGGATGCAGCCGGACGTCATCGTCAGTGACCTGATGATGCCGCGCATGGGGGGAGACCAACTGGTGCGCGCGGTGCGCTCGCGCCCCGGAATCGAGTCCACGCCCATCCTGCTGCTCACCGCGCGCGCGGACGATGCGATGCGGGTGGACCTGCTGCGCTCGGGGGCGCAGGACTACGTGGTGAAGCCCTTCGTGTCCGAGGAGCTGGTGGCGCGGGTGAGGAACCTGGCGGTGATGAAGCGCACGCGCGAGGTGCTCCAGGGCCTGTTGGCCGCGCGCTCGGTGGACCTGGAGGCGATGGCGCGAGAGCTGGGCATGCGCAAGCGCCAGCTGGAGGTGGCGCTGGAGACCACCGAGCGCGCCAGCACGTCGCGCAGCACGCTGCTCCAGTTGGTGTCGCACGAGCTGCGCACGCCGCTGTCGGTGCTCCAGCTCACCCAGCACGCCCTCCAGAAGGAGCTGGGCGGCATGCCACCCCGGGCGCTGGACATGTTCGACCGGATGCACCGCTCCACGGTGCGGCTGCGGGACATGGTGGAGATGGTGCTCCAGTACAACCAGCTCGAAGAGGGCCGGCTGGTGGTGAGGCGTCAGGCGGTGGATTTGGGCGAGGTGGTGGAGGAGGTGGTGGAGGAGGCGCGCGCGGAGGCGCGGCGCAAGGGGCTGGCGCTGGAGCTGGAGCGTCCGCCCGGCAAGGCGGTGGCGCGCACGGACCCGCGCATCGTCCAGATGGTGCTGCTCAACCTGGTGACGAACGCGGTGAAGTACACCGAGCAGGGCGGCGTGTCGGTGGCGGTGGAGGAGCACGCCCAGGGCTGGCGGCTGCGGGTGCGCGACACCGGCCCGGGCATCCCCCGCGCCGCGCAGTCGCGCGTCTTCGAGCCCTTCGCGCACCTGGAGCCCCTGGAGAACAAGTCCAAGCCGGGCGTGGGCCTGGGGCTGACGCTGGTGCGGGAGATGGTGTCGGTGCTGGGCGGCGTCGTCTCGGTGGCCTCCGAGCCCGGCGTCGGCAGCGAGTTCACCGTCGAGCTGCCGTCCTGAGCGCCTCCATCAGCGCCTCCAGGTCCGCGTCGGTGGTGAGGGGGTTGATGAGGGTGACGCGCAGGTACACGCCTCCGGGCAGCTTCGTCTGCACCAGGTAGAAGTCCCCGCGCGTCACCAGCCGCTCGCGCAGGCGCGCCTGCAGGGCATCCCACTCCTCGGGCGGGACGTGCGCGGGCGTGTGGCGGAAGCAGACGATGTTGCAGTCGGGGGAGACGGGCACGTCGAAGTCGGGGGCGGCGGACAGGCGCTCGGCGAAGCGGCGGGCCAGGGTGTATGACTCCGTCACCGCGTCCGCGAACAGGCGCGTGCCCAGCACGCTGAGGCAGGCGTAGAGCTTGAGCGCCATCATCTCCTTGGTGCACTCCATCGTCCTCAGGCCCACGTCGCTCCAGGGGCGCTGCGTGTCGCCGAAGAGGTAGCTGGCCTCCTGGGCGAAGGACTCGAAGGAGCGCGCGCCGTCGCGGAAGAGGACGGCCGTGATGAGCGCGGGCATCAGCAGGCCCTTGTGCGCGTCCCAGACGACGGAGTCGGCGCGGTCGATGCCGCGCGCCTGGTGGCGGTACTCGGAGCTGAGCACGGAGGCGGCGCCATGCGCGGCGTCCACGTGGAACCACAGGCCGTGGCGCTCGCAGAAGTCGGCCACGGGCTCCAGCGGGTCGAACGCGCCGGTGGCGGTGGAGCCGGCGCTGGCGACGACGGCGATGACCTTGCGCCCCGCGCGCGTGGCCGCCTCCAGCGCGGGCTCCAGGCCCTCCGGACGCAGGCGGAAGCGCTCATCGACGGGGAGGGGCACCACGCCGCCCGAGCCCCAGCCCATGACGCGCGTGGCGCGCGACAGGCAGTAGTGCGCGGTCGTCGGCACCAGCACGGCGAGCGGCGGCCCCGCGTGCGCGCCTTCGTTCCACGCGTCATAGCCGGCCTTCGCCTGCCGCGCGGCGAGCAGCGCGGTGAGGTTGCCGAGCGAGCCGCCCGAGGTCAGCACCCCGTCGCTGGACTCCGGCAGGCCCAGGCGCGCCGCCATCCACCTGAGCACGTTGCGCTCCATGGCGGTGGAGACGGGGCCCATCTCGTACACGGCCATGCCGTTGTTGAGCAGGGAGGACACGGCGTCGCACAGCGCGGCCAGGGGCACCGGGGCCGTCACCTGGTGGCCGACGTAGCGCGGGTGGTGCAGGTGGTTGGAGCCGGAGAGCACGCGTGCCACCAGCTCCGTGAAGTCGCCCGTGGGCTCCTCCGGGAAGGACGCGGCGAAGCGGTCCACGTTCACCGCGGGCGCCGCCCACGGCAGCACGGGCATTCCCTCGCCGCGTTCCGCCTGGCCCAGGTAGTCCGCCAGCGTGTCCACCAGGGTGCGGCCCTCGCGACGGAAGGCCTCGGTGTCATAGGCGGCGGCGATGCGCTCACGAAAGTCGGTCATGGCGGAGCGGGAACCTATCCGTATCGGGTGGCGACGTCCTCGGCCGCGCGCGGAGTGTCCGAAGTCCCGCTCGCCAATGAACGACCCTCGCGGACGTGCGGCGGGGAGGAGGGGGCCCAGGGTCGCGCACGATTCGCGCGGACGTGCGGCGCGGGCAGGCAAGCAGGCTGGCCCGCGCACTCGAAACGCATTATCTCCAGGGGAACGGGCGCGGCCGATGCGCCCGGCGGAGGAGACACGCCATGGCGGACGCGAAGCAGGTCTCGATTACGTACTGCAATTCCTGAGGCTACAAGCCTCGGGCCGCCCGTGCGGCGGCCGTGCTGAAGGATGAGCTGGATGTGGAGACGGAGCTGAAGCCAGGACCGTCGGGCAGCTACGAGGTCCGGGTCGGCGACAAGGTGGTCATCCGGAAGGACTCGCTGGCCTTCCCCACGGACCAGGAGGTGGTCGACGCGGTGGCGCGCGCCCTGGACGGATGAGCCGCGCACGAGGGCGACCCGGAGCGGAACTCCAGGTCGCCTTCGTCACTTCAGCGCTTGATGAACTTCATCGCCGGCCTGTCGTTCTTGCCCTTGCCCGCGGCCTTCAGGGCCACGGGGTCCAGGCCGGACAGGTGCAGCGCCGTCGCGTACAGGTGGCCCGCGTCGGAGATGAAGCTGTTGGCGTTCTTGGTCCGCCCCGAAATCAGCAGGCCCGTGTCCGGGTCGAAGGCCGGGTCCAACGTGCCGTCCGGCATCATGGGGATGCCATCCAGCGACACGCTGCCCACGCGGCCGTACTGCGTGTTGCCGCGCACGGTGCCGCCCAGGAAGGCCGCGCTGTTCACCCGCCAGTGCTGGCAGCAGTCCTGGAGCATGATCTCCTCGTACTTCTGCGCGTCCGTCACGTCCGCCTTGGTGAGGATGCCCTCCACGTCGCCCTGAATCGTGCGGCCCATCTCCGAGGCGAGGACGATGGTGGTGAAGTCGTAGTAGCTCTTGCCCGTCGTCCCGTACGGCGTCGACTTGAGCTTCGCCACCAGCGTCTTGAGCGGGTCCCAGAGGTTCTTGCGCATGGTGTCGCGCTGCTCCGTCTGGCCCTTGTTGTTCATGATGGAGCGCCTGTCCCGGTGCGTGTCGAACTGGCGCAGGCCCCGGTTCTCGATGAAGAAGCCGATGGACAGCCCCTTCGTCATCATCTCGTACGTCATCAACGCCTGCACGTTGGTGTTGGGCGTCTCCTTCGTGCGGGCGGGGTTGCCGTTGATGGACGAGGAGTCGGTGGCCTCGTCCGCGGCGGTGACGCCGAACTCGGCGCGCAGCGTGGTGTTGGTGAAGAGCGTGCGCGGGTCCAGGTTGATGCTGCCGCCGGCCGTCAGCGCGCGGTGAATCTGGAGCGCGGACGAGAAGGCGCGCACCGACTCGCTGTTCTTCTCCGCCAGGAAGCTGGCCTGGAGGTTGTCGGTGAACTGGCGGATGCGCGCGTCGCGCTGCCCCTGCGCCACGTTGCCCAGCGAGGCCAGCCTGTCGCGCATCGCGGCGGGCGTCTTGCCGTAGAGCGTGTGGGCGTGCACCGGGCCCAGCTTCTCGTAGTAGCCGGTGCCCTCCGGATAGGACGGAATGGACAGCTCACCGTCCGACAGCCAGCGGTGCCAGGAGACGTGGGGCAACAGGAAGCCCGTGCCGTACGCCTCGCAGAAGGCCTGCATCACCGTGCGCTCGTCCGCGTTGCGCTTGCCGGACAGCGACGCGCTGTACTTGCCGTAGTGGTACTCCCACCGGCCGCCGGAGTGGAAGGTGTTGCCGTTGTGGCTGGACACCACCGCCATGTCCGGGAACAGGTCCAGGCCGTCCTGCGCCAGGTAGCCGTACTGGATGTTGCCCTTCGTCCGCGGCGGGTCCCAGGGCGTGGTGCCGTAGTTCTTCGGACGATACCGGTGCTGCGTCCACGAGGGCACGGGCCGCAGCTCTCCCGCGGGGATGACCCGGATGGAGTCATTGGGCGTGTGGACGGGGTTGAGCATCGAGTACCCGTCCCAGCCTCCCTCCTGGAACCAGTAGATGAGGAAGTGCGGGTTGTCGGCCTCGGCGGCGGCGGCCTCGGCGAAGCCCAGCTCCTTCTTCGTCCCGGGCACCCCGAAGGAGCGGAAGAAGCGGAGCCAGTCCAGGGTGCTGATGGCGGCGCCCGCTGCGGCGCCCGCGAGGAATCGGCGGCGGTTCATGGCGGCGGTCCTTTGGGGCGCGGTTACTGGCGCAGGTATTCGGGCGAGGTGGCGAGAGACTTGAGCACGGCCTTCAGGTTGCCGTGCTGCGCCTGGCTGACGTCCCACAGGCGCTTGTAGATGACGCGCTCGTCCTCCAGGTGCCGCATCTCCCGGCCGAAGAGGAGGGCGTACTGGGCGTTGAGCGTGCGTCGCACGAAGGCTTCCTTCTTCACCGCCTGGGTGGCGAAGGCCTCCATGCCCGAGCCCTTGAAGGCATACGTGGTGGCCAGGTTCCGGTCCGTGTCGTCCAGCGTGACGCCCTGCTCGTCCGCCGTGCGGAAGTTGCCCTCGTCGTCCCACTTCAAGCGCTGGTGCGCCAGCGGGGTGAGCGTCTGGTGGCACGAGAAGCAGATGCTGCTGGGGTCCACCGTGGAGGAGGCCGTGGCCGCGCCGCGCATGTCGAAGACCTCGGCGGGCACCTCGTACATCGTGCCCATGAAGTCCGTCATCACGCGGGCCGCGTAGTTGTAGTGAGGCAGGCCGGGCTTGTTCTTGATGAAGCCCTTCATGGTGAGCACGCCCGTCTTGCCGTGCTGCGAGGGCCGCGCCACCTGCTTGAAGGCCGCGTCCACCGAGTAGTCACCGACGAGCAGCTCTTGCAGCGGCCGCTCCTGGTCGACGAGGAAGGTCCACAGGCGCGCGGGCTCGTCCGTGTCCGCGGTGCCCTCGCTCTCCGTGCGCACGCGCATGCGGCGGAAGTAGTTGGAGCGGAAGTCCGCTGACGCCAGATAGGCGTCCACCAGGGCCTCCCACGTCTTCGTGCCGCTCTCCAGCGCGGTGAAGTCCGCGGCCGTGGGCGGGTGGCCGAGGAGGTCCTGCGCCAGCTTCACCAGCAGCAGCCTGTCGCGCTCCTTGCCGGAGAGCGTCTCGTAGGAGGGTGGCAGCGTGAAGAGGAAGTCGGGGGCGCGCATCAGGCCCTCGCACAGGCCGCTCCACGCCTTGGTGGCGTTGGCCTCGATGTCCATCAGGCTCGTCACCAGCGCGTAGCCGTTGGAGCGCTCCTGCGACGTCGCGGCGCGGTACAGCATCCGCCGGTAGAGGGTGTCCACCTTGGCCTTCGCCGCGTCCGCGCGAGTCGTGCCGGTGGCGGCCTCCGTGGGGCCGTACACCACCAGCGCGTCCACGTGCAGGTTGCGGTCGCAGACGCCCGTCTCGCCGTAGTCGTTGGTGAAGCCCACCGTGAGGATGTGGTCCCCGCTGGTGACGGCCTGCGTGTGCACGAAGTCCGCGTAGGCCGTGTTGTTGGGGACGGTCCACTCCTTCACCAGCACGCCGTCCACCTTGAGCTGCATGTTCGGCAGGTCCGGGCCGCACAGGTCTCCCTTGGCCTTCACCGTGAAGCGGTAGGTGGCGGACGCGGGGAAGACATACGGCTGGAGCGTGGTGAGGGTGCCGGTGGTGTAGAGGTTCCACCCGGTGCTGCCGGACTTGCCGCCCGTGCTCGCGAGAATCTGCGTGCCCGGGGGAATGGTGGTGCCGTCCTTCGCGGCGGCCTCCATCTCATACGTCTTGGTGGAGGGCGCGGGGATGTCCGTCAGCGGCAGGCCCAGGTCCAGGCCGGAGAAGGGCCCCGTCTTCGCGGTGGCGGCCGTGAGGCACACGTCGCGAGACAGGTCATCCAGGCCCAGGAAGAAGTCGGCCGAGGCCACGCGCGCCTCGACGAAGTGGTCCTTGTAGTCCACGCCGCCGAACACGCCCACGTTCTGCGCGAAGCGGTCCACGCCACCGCGCACCCAGTCGTCGTTGAAGACGGCCTTCACCTTGCCCTTGAGCTGGTCGTAGCTCAGGAAGGGATTGTCATACGTGGCGACGGCCGGGCCGCCGTAGGCCTCCAGCAGCGCCGGAGGAAACTCCTCGTCCGGAGGCGACGAGGGCTGCCGCGTCTCCACCGCCGCCAACTGGCAGGTGAGGCTGGCCACGGCGGCGATCTCCTGCGCGCTCCAGGCCGGCTGCGCCCGCGGCATCCGCGCGCTCTCGTCCGTGGTGACCAGGCGCGACAACATGGAGCCCGACGACGGGGTGAGGTAGCCCGCCGCGCGGATGGCGTAGAAGTTCTCCACGCCGTTGAGGCCCACCTTGAAGAGCCGTCCGCTGGTGGGCGCGTGGCAGGAGATACAGCCCGACGTCTCCCGCACCAATGCGGGCTGCACCACGCGGTTGAAGTCGTTGGCGATGCCCGCGAGCGTCACCCCGGCGGGCACGCTCTCCAAATCACACGGCAGCGAACCATCCTGCTGGACCGGGGGAGGGGGCGGGTTCGGATTGTCGTAATCCGGCGCACCTTGCATGTCGAGCGTCGCCTCGCCGAGGCAACCGGCGGCGAATGACGCGAGCACTGCCACTGCGAGGCTCCACGGGCGCGGGGGGGTAGCGCTCATGTTGCCCTCCAGGGGTAGGGGTGAGGGGTGACCCCATGCTGGCACGACCGTGGGGCGATTGACCAGTCGTCAACATGGCGCATTCAGAGAAAACAGGAAGTTATCGGATTTGTTGGGGCTCCAGTTGCCGGTGCTGGCGAGGAAGCAGGGGGGCGAGGGGTGCTCCCA